>DATKVX010000024.1 GCA_035529855.1 bacterium | reverse complement strand
CTCGAAGCGATGGCCGCGGAAGGGCGCGCCTATCCGCGTATACATCGGCGTATGAATAATCTCGTCGAGGTCGCGCTTCAGCGCGTAGTCGCCCTCCTCCGAGCGGATGGTGAACTCAACCGTTACCGCGCCGGTCTCGGGCGTGGGTGGGGCAAGAACTATGTCCAGGTTCTCGTCGCGGGCGATGCTTACGAAGTCGATTTGTCTCACGATACCTTGACCCTCCACGTTCTAACTTCGGGTTCGCCGGTTACGGTATTGCTCGGGCCAGCGCCGGGGTGGGGAGCGTGATCATGGTAGTTATATGCACCCTCGAGTGCCGAGAGTCGTTGCTCTAATTTATCGCCGAGGACTGCGGGTTCGGCCTCTGCCGAGATACCCAAAACGATGTCGCTCGAATTTATTACGATACCGTGGCCGTCCTTGTTTAGAATCACGATCTTGTCCCACGCGTGGACGCGGAATATTACGGGCCTGCTCTTATCGAGCCACGCCACGATAACCTCCGTGCCGACGACGGGTACGATCGAAAAGCCGACGGCGTCCGCGTAGCGCATCACGCGCAACGGCACGTCCTCGACGTCCTGGCCGCCGTCCTCCGGCGTAACGATACAAGTCATCTCGGCCTCGTCTACCGTAAATACCGTGCCGACGGTGAACACGTCGGGTATCTTCGCGACGGCGTTGACCAGTTCGCTAAAAGTTTCGAGCGCCATTACTCATACCCCCCGGCCACGGTTACGGCCATCTCGTAGACGCCGTCGCCGAAGCTGTGGTCGACGCTCTCGACGGTCGCGTGGCGTACATTGTCGTCATACTTCGGAACCTTCAACGCGATGCGCGAACCCTGGCGGATGTACGGATTGCCGGGCGCGGTAAACGAACCCTTAAACCCGGACGTCGACAACTTTAAATATTCCTCTTCCGCTCGTTCGGCGGCCTTTTCTTTCGTCGGCGCCGACACGACAAACGTCAGCTTTTTATCGGCGTCGCCATCCTTATAATCCCTGGCCTTGAACTCAGC
Source organism: bacterium (assembly GCA_035529855.1). Classification (NCBI taxonomy): domain Bacteria; species bacterium. The sequence goes on along the minus strand of DATKVX010000024.1, from coordinate 1,752 downwards.
CGTCTTAGGCGGCAACTTGTAGTCCCCGTCCGTAAGCGTCACGGCGACCTTCTTTATCCGCCGGTCCTTGATGTATTCGATTTCGCAGTCGTCGGCGTAAACGTTCTGGCCGACGATGAACAGGTACGCCTTGCCCTGCGCCGCCGGTTCCTCCCACGCCGGGCCGAAATAACCGTCGCTCGTGCCGGGGATGGCGTACCATACCCATCCCGTCTCCTCCGCTATCGTATCGAGCACCTGCGCCGGCGTATGGCCGTTGACGCGAAATTTCGTCGGCGGCATCGTCGGCGGTTCGAACGGTGATAGTTGCGGCACCATCCCGCCTCGAGATAAAGCATCCTTCGCAATGTCTTTCCACGACGCGTTCGCGTACGTCTCCTTGTACGCGTTTTTGCGGGCCGCGCCCGCGACGCTCTCGCAGGTGATTTTTAAGGGCAGGTTCGGCTCAACCTCTTTTATCGCGCCGCTGAACACCGGCGCAAGCGCGAACTCCTTAAATCCGAGGGACAGATCGACCTGGTCGCCCTCCGCGAAAACGTCGAGCGTGAACGCCTTGTGGTTCGGGAACTCCAACTTGCATATATCGGCCGGGTTCTTCCGCGTCATCTCTACCACCGCGCTCGTTATGCCGTGAACGGCGTACTTCCCTACCGTCAACTTAAACTCGGGGCTAAGAACTACCAAACCACCGCCTCCACCTGGTCGCCTGCATTATCCGCCCTCGCTTCGCCCGGGCCGGTATCGTGATTTGCTGGCCTTTATAAAGCACGTGGCGCTCGTCGAGGTTATTCGCCGCCAGCGCGTCGAAATATCCGTAAGGGTGCCCCCACTTCTCCTCGACGGCGATTCTTAACATGTTCGGTATAAACTTCGCCTTTTCCTTCTTCGCCGTCGGCGTTGGGGCCGGCACGCCTATCATGCCCGGGTCGCGGGGAGATTCCTGGCCGGCCGGGAACTGTGCGCCGTTGCCCGGCGCCCCACTTATAAGCGAAGGCTCAATCCTCATCGTCCTCCCGGCAAAGGCCGGGCCGTCGGGGCCCAATTTTATTGTGGTAGCCATTATTCCGCCTGCTGCCCTTCACCCTCAAACGTTAAGAGCAAAGCCTTGTCGCCGTTATCTTCGGTCTCGATCCGAAACCCGCCATTGACCGAACCTATGCGAAGCGGGTATTGCGTATTAATTCTCGCGGGCGCCACGGGGCCGGTATACGACTCGACTACGTCCGAGGTCTCGAGGTCGGGGATGTATACCTTGCTTCCCGCTGGTATCAGCTCGAAGTTGTCGCCGTAGATGTCGAGGTTCGCGTAATAGATATGCGTCCACGCCTTCGAGTCGCCGTAGTACCACTCGGCCAGGAATACCAGGTCGTCGCCGTCACGAACGCGGTGGTACGTTCCTTTTGCCACGGGGCACCTCGATATGGTTTTCCTTGAGTTCCGGGAATCCGGCGTACGCGCACTTGCAGATTATTATTTGCGTCGAGCCATCCGGGGCCACGTAACGGCCCATCGTTCCCCGCCCGAAACATCGTCCGCAGTTGGAGTTCGCGAAACGCTGGGCCCTCCGGGCTATCTCTCGCTGCGGGTCCCTTCGCCGGTTGCTCATTCTTCCTCCGGGAATATCAGCGTCAGCGGGTCCTCGGCGGCGTCGGCGACGAATCGCATCACCCACGCGACCTCCTCCATTTGCGGCGTCGCCTGGTAGTCGAGCGGCACGACATAACCGATGCCGTGGCCGGATAAAAACCCCTC
>DATKVX010000023.1 GCA_035529855.1 bacterium | reverse complement strand
ACCATCCGGCCCTGGTGGAAGACGGCGTAGCCGCGCGCCGGGCCGCCGTGGTGCTCGTGTATCTTCGGCAAACCCGCCGGGAAATCGTAATATATATGATAGATCTCGTGGTCCGGCGGCAGCTCGAGCAGGGGGCTGTCCGGGAAGAGGCGGGCGCACTCGCGGCGCCAGGAATCGTCCAGGCCGTAGTTATCGTCGACGTGCAGGAAGCCGCCGCGCTCCAGGTAGCGACGCAGCCGCGCCACCTCGCCGCCGGAGAAGCGAACGTTGCCGTGGCCGGTCATAAACAAAATCGGGTAATCGAAGAGGGCGTCGGTGGCCGCGTCGACGACGACGTCGTCCTTTATCCGGGCCGCGGGGAGGCCGGCGCGCTCGCGGAGCGCGCGGTGGAGATTGGGGAGGCTGGTGGGGTTGGCGTACCAGTCGCCGCCGCCGCCGTACTTCAGCTTGGCGACGACGAGTTGGCCCGGGGGCGGCTCCTCCGCGCGCCACTGCGCCCCGGCCGCGGCCGCCGTAAATAAGACCAGAAAGGAAGCAAGGGGTACTCTCACGCCGAAATAATATATCACAAAGGATACTCGAGCGCCATCGTACGTCACGGCCTGGGGCAAAAACCCTTTACATTTCCTCATAATCTGGTAATATCCCAAAGAAATCGCGGCGTTGAGACGGAAAAGGCCGATATCGGCGCCGGCGACGTAGGGCCATAAGGGCGTCGGCGCGCGGCCGCCGTCGCGATTGCGGTCGCGGTAAAAAAGATGGCTACGTGGTTGAAGACGGTCCGAAGGCAACCGGGCGGCGAAGGGCTGCTTCGTTCCGCGGGCCGCCGGGTCCGGGGCGGCGTGTGGGGGACGAACCGGCGCCGGACGGTGACGGCGCTGGCGTTGGTGTTATTGGCGACGGCCTCTTACTTTTTGTTATGGAAGGGGTCGGCGACCAGGCTGCTACAGCTTTCGTTATTCCTGTTTTTATTCCTGACGATCATAACGAAACCCCACCTCGGCGTCATCGCGTTAAGGGTTTACCGTTCGTTGGCCCAGGGGCTGCAGCTGGAGCGCCTCTTCCGCGGCTTAGGCGTTACGCTCACCAAGAGCATCGGCCTCTTCACGCTCATCGGGTTCGTAGCGTTGGTCGTCACCCAAAAAAAGAAGCCCGTCTTCGGCCATAAAACGCAACTGGTATTTTTATACGGCTTCCTGGTCGCCACCTTGATATCGGCGTTCCAAGCGCTGGCGTGGAGTAAGGTATGGACGGCTACCTTCCAACTGCTCGAGAACATAATATTGTACGTTATATTCATAAACCTCTTCGCCGAAACGAAATGGTTCGCTCGCTATACGTGGTTCTTCGTACTTTCATTACTAACCTCCTGCGTTACCGGGATAGGCTCGATAGCTATGAGCGGGGTCATACGCGCCGCGGGAGCGGTGGGCAACCCCAACGGCCTGGCTATGGTGGGGAATTTCGCCGCCGCCATGTTGCTCGTACTTACGCTGTCCGTAACGGACGCCAAGAAAAGACTGCTCTCCCTCTGCGGCCTGGCCACGTGCGTCGTAACGATCATCTTCACCGGCTCGCGGGGCGGCCTATTGACCATCATTATAACCTTTACGTACCAACTGATAAAAAAACGTAAGAAGTTAATCCCATATCTGTTGGCCGCCTCCGTATTGGTGGTCGCCCTGATACTAATACCGGAGCAATACAAAACCCGACAAGAGCGATGGTTCGGCGCGTTGTTCACCGGGGAAACGGAAGAGGCCCTCGGCGGGTCGCGCGGTTACATTTACCGTTCCGCGCTGGACATCTTTAAGAGCTCGCCCCTCATAGGCATCGGGCCGCGGACGTTCGGGACCATTTACCGGGCCGAATACGCGGCCGAAGCCCGCGGGCCCGCGGAGCACGTCAAGGCCGTCCACAGCGGCATATTGGAAGTACTCGTTAGTACGGGCGTCGTCGGCTTCTTTTTCTTCCTGGGGTTGATAATCGTTACTTTCCGGTTGTTCCGCGAGAACGAGCGCCTTTGCCGCGGCGCCGGCCTGGACGAGTACTTTCTCTTGAACGGCATGTACGAAGCGCTGTTCGTAGCGACCATCGTCGCGGGCTCGTTCGAGACGATACTGCGGGGGGGCCAGACGTTTTTCGTAGCTATAGCCGCGGCCGCCGCGGTAAACAGGGCCGCGGTGTTACTCTCGGCCGGCGCGCCCTCCCGCGTCGCCGCGGCGCCGCTGGCCGCGCCCGAAACGGCGGGCGGCGCGGCCGCCGCGAGGTGAATTCCGGTCGGCGCGACCGCGCCGGCGGCACCCGAAGCTCGCCCCCGTAATCCCCCAACGGAGCTTTTATGGAAGAAAAAAATGAAAAAAAATTCGTGAAGGATATCTGCCGGCGGGACGTCGACTTCTCGCAGTGGTACATCGACGTCGTCCGCAAGGCCGAGCTGGCCGACTACGCGCCGGTTCGCGGGTGTATGGTGATTCGGCCGTACGGCTACGCCATATGGGAGCTGCTCCGCGACGCGCTCGACGCGCGCATCAAGGCCGCCGGCCACGAGAACGCGTACTTCCCGCTGCTTATCCCGGAATCGTTTCTGGCCAAAGAGGCCGAACACACCGAGGGCTTTACGCCCCAGGTGGCATGGGTGACGCAGGGCGGCACCGAAGTGCTGGAGGAGCGCCTCGCCATCCGGCCCACCTCGGAGGCCATCATCTGCCAGATGTACGCCAAGTGGATACGCTCGTGGCGCGACTTGCCGGTCCTGATAAACCAGTGGGCCAATATCGTGCGGTGGGAGAAGGTCACGCGCCTCTTCTTGCGGACCACCGAGTTCCTGTGGCAGGAGGGCCACACCGCCCACCGCACCGCCGACGAGGCCCACGAGGAAGCCTTGATGATCCTCGAGCTCTACGAGAAATTCGTCCACGAAGTCCTCGCCATCCCGGTGTACACGGGCGTCAAAACCGACCGCGAACGCTTCCCGGGCGCCCTCCAAACGTATACCGTGGAGGCGCTCATGCCGGACGGCCGGGCGCTGCAGGCCGGCACGTCCCACAACCTGGGTCAGCACTTCGCCAAGGTTTTCGACATAACGTACCTGGAGGAAGACAACAAGCTCCACTACGTGTGGCAAACGTCGTGGGGCGTCACCACCCGCTTGATAGGCGCCCTTATAATGGTTCACGGCGACGACGCCGGCCTTAAGCTCCCGCCCCGGGTGGCGCCGGTGCAGGCGGTCGTCGTCCCCATCACCTTCGAGAAGACCAAGGAAGACGTCCTGGCCAAGGCCCGCGCGCTGGCCGACGAGCTCGCGGCGGCGGGGCTGCGCGTGAAGCTCGACGACCGCGACGAGTACACGCCCGGGTGGAAGTTCAACGAGTGGGAGATGCGCGGCGCGCCGCTCAGGCTCGAGCTCGGGCCCAAGGACGTCGAGAAGGGCGTCGTCACCGCGGTGCGGCGCGACACCCGCGAGAAAACGGCGGTGCCCCGCGATAAAATCGCCGCCTGGGTCGCGGAGACGCTCGAGGCGATACAGGGGGACATGCTGGCCGCGGCCGCCTCCTACTTACAAGAGAACACCAAGACCGTCGACAACCGCGACGACTTCTACTCCCTCCTCGAGGGGCGGCCCGGCTTCGTCCGGGCGCCGTGGTGCGGCGAGTCCGCGTGCGAAGACGACATCGCGACGCAGACCGGCGCCACCATTCGCTTCATCCCGCTCGAGCCGGAGGACGCCGGCGACAAGAGCTGCGCCGGCTGCGGCGGCAAGGCCAAGGTCTGGGCGTACTTCGCGAAGGCGTACTGATATGACATCCCAAGGGAAAATATTGATACTGCTGTGCGACGGCGTGGCGGACAGGCCGGTGGGAGAGCTGGACGGCAAGACGCCGCTCGAGGCCGCCCGCACCCCCAACTTCGACCGACTGGCGCGGCGGGGCGAAAACGGCATCCTCGACCCCGTAGCGCCCGGCGTGCGCCCCGGTTCCGACACGGCGCACCTGGCGCTGCTGGGCTACGACCCTTACGAGTACTACACCGGCCGCGGGCCGTTCGAGGCGCTGGGCGTCGGTATGGACGTGCGCCCGGGCGACGTGGCGTTCCGCTGCAACTTCGCGACGGTGGAAGAGCGGGACGGCGAGCTCGTCGTTATCGACCGACGCGCGGGCCGCATCACCGAGGGGACCGCGGAGCTGGTCGCCCCCCTGAACGGCGTCGAGCTCGACGGCGTTAAATGCTTCATCAAGGAATCGACCGCTCACCGGGCCGCGCTCGTCCTCCGCGGCGACGGCCTGGGCGCCGCCGTCAGCGACGTCGACCCCCACGAGGAGGGCGCGGCCGTCGCCCGCGCCGCCGGCCCAACGCCCGAAGACGAAAAAACCGCGGCCGTCGTAAACAAGTTCGTCGCGCTGTCGTACGAGACGCTGAAGGGCCACGCCGTCAACGACGAGCGCGCGCGACGCAACCTCCCGCCCGCCAATATTATCTTACCGCGCGGGGCCGGCCTCGCGCCCCACATCCCGCGCGTCACGGAGCTCTACGACCTGACCGCGGCCGCCGTCGTGGAGGTAGGCCTCATCCGCGGTATTGCGCGGTACTGCGGCCTGGACGTCGTCCCGCTGCCGGAGGCGGTCAACGGCGGCCTGGATACCGACCTCGGCGCCTTTATGGCCGCCACGGCCGAGGCCGTGGGGAAATACGACCTCGTCCTCGCGAACGTGAAAGGGCCCGACGTCGCCGGCCACGACGGCGACGCCGCGGCCAAGGTCGCCGTCATCGAGCGCATCGACGCCGCCGCGGCGCCGCTGCTCGACGGCCTCCCGGCCGGCTGCCACGTCGCGATATTGGGTGACCACGCGACGCCGGTGGCGGTGCGCGACCACAGCGGCGACCCGGTCCCGGTGCTCTTTTGGGGCCCGGGGGTGCGTACCGACGCCGTCGAGACGTTCGGCGAGCGCCCCGCGGCCGTGGGCGGCGCCGGCCGCCTGCGCGGCCGGGACCTCCTGCCGATATTACTCAACCTGGCGGGCCGAGCGGAGAAGTTCGGCGCGTAGGCCGCTTCCGAAATAAAGGGTTGACATCGCGGGCCCGTTGTGTTATACATTTAAATGTATGGATATATGTACGTCCTTTAAAGCCCTCGGCGACCCGGTCCGCGTCTCGATTCTTAAGGCGCTGTGTTGCGAACGTCTTTGCGTCGGTGACATCGTCGCCCGCGTCAACCTCAGCCAACCCGCCGTTTCCCATCACCTACGGGTCCTGCGTGAGGCCGGCCTCGTCACGGCCGAAAAGTGCGGCACCACGGTTTATTACGCCATAGATAAAGATAAAGTCAACTCCGTGTGCTGCTGCGTCCGCGACGAGTTCGAAATCAACGGCGTAAAAGGGTAGGGTCACGTGGTAGAGAATAAAAGAATATCCCCCTTATTCGAAGAGGCGGTAAAAAGGAACTTCGATGTTCCTTGGCCTCTTATAGACGACGATGGAAACGAGGCGGAAACGACCAGCCTCATAAAAAGCGAGCGTATACTAGCTGCGCTCGCCTTTGGATTGGGGGCGCTAGTCGTTAGGGGATTATCTACATCGGAAACCAAGCTCGCATACGGACTGCCGAAGATGAGCGACCGGGTTATACGCGAATTGCGAGATCGAATTCGCGCCGGAGAAGACCCACTCGGAGAGGCGTTTTGTGCGTTGCGGCCCCCACCGCGGCGTCGTAAAGACGGTGCCGTCTATACGCCCCGCGAGATCGTCAAAGCTATCATTTCGTGGGCGGAGACGGTTGGGGAACCAAAACGGGTAATCGATCCTGGCGCGGGATCTGGCCGATTTTTATTGGAGGCCGGCCGGAGGTTTCCGAAAGCGTATCTTGTCGCGGTGGAGTCGGACCCGCTCGCAGCGTTAACTGTAAAAGCGAACCTTGCGGCGTCCGGTATGGCGGATCGGGCTGAGGTTCGGTTGGAAGATTTCCGTACCTCAACACTGGACGGATTTGAGGGCAGTACGCTTTACGTTGGCAACCCTCCGTACGTGCGGCACCACTTAATAGAACCGAAGTGGAAATCGTGGTTGAAAAACGAAGCGGCGGAGATGGGGCTTAACGCTAGTACGCTGGCGGGGCTCCACGTTTATTTCTTCCTATCCATAGCGCGACGCGCTAAAGCCGGTGATTACGGTGGTTTAATCACGGCCGCGGAGTGGATGGACGTCAACTACGGCCAGCTCGTTCGCGACTTATTCCTTGATCGTTTGGGCGGTCAAAGTGTCATTGTAATCGAGCCGGGGGCGGAACCGTTCCCTGGGACAGCCACGACGGGGGCTATCACGACATTCACAGTTAATGGAAAATCCCCATCCGCTAAGTTCGCTCGGGTCGAGAGTTTGAAAAACCTTAGTGATCTTTCTATCGGTCGTCCGGTTGGGCGCGAACGTTTGGCTACGGAAAAAAGGTGGTCTCATTTTACGCGGACGCCGCGCGAGGTTCCGGAAGGTTATACGGAACTCGGGGAACTCGCTCGAGTACATAGAGGACAGGTAACGGGAGCCAATCACATTTGGATCGCAGGACCCCACAGCGCAGGGCTACCCGAAACAGTACTATTCCCAACCGTTACCAAGGCCCGTGAGCTTTTTAGTGCAAGTTGGGTTTTAACCGACGACGAGGCGTTACGTCGCGTAATCGACCTACCGCAAGACCTATCAGGTTTTAACGGTAAAGAAAAAGATGCCATCAACCGCTTTCTAAAGCGCGCCGAAGAAATGGGGGTCCGCGAGAGTTATATTGTCCGTCATCGTAAAGCCTGGTGGTCCGTGGGTCTGCGAAAACCCGCCCCGATTCTTGCAACGTACATGGCGAGAAGGCCGCCCACCTTCGTCTTAAACCGAGTGGAAGCGCGGCACCTAAACATCGCTCACGGCCTTTATCCGCGTGAAGAAATAACAGCGGAGGTTCTGACCGGCCTTGTCCACTATCTACGCGAATCGGCCAGCCTACACGGAGGTCGTGTATACGCCGGTGGCCTTACTAAGTTCGAACCGCGAGAGATGGAACGGTTGCCTATCCCGGAACCGGAAATATTAAAGGAGATCGGAATTGCTCGAACCTCCGAAATGGACAACTGAAGAGTTAGACAAAGCCCGTAAAACATCCGAAGCGCATTTTCGAGAGGGGCGCCATACTGAACCTTTGGAATTGTATCTCGAATTGTTTGACGAGTACCAAGGTGTGGTCGAAGAATTTTTAGAGCAGACCGTAGACCTTGCCCAAATAGACGAACACGCCCTCGACCTACTTTCCGACAAACGGAAACAAGAGGTTTTTCGGTATATATCAGGGCCTCCTATTTCCGTAGATGACCTTAAAGTGCTGGTACAGACCGTATCGCTCGCACCCGGCCGGCTTTCGGATGACCCTGCTCTCCTCGATCGGCTTGTTGGCTTTATCAAAGACTGGCACGACCGAAAACGATTCCCCTGGCTTACTGAGGGATGGGAACCGGACGAGCATGCACGTTCCGCAGCCGTACTAGCAACAACGGCATTGCTTGCCATGAGACGGCTTGAAACGATGAGAAGGAATGAAGGGAAGGAAATCCAAGAGCGGTTTGTTGCAACCCAGCTTCAAAGATCACGGTTTCGAAAGGTGAACGCTCGTCGTGTCGCCACGCTCTCGTCAGCCCCCGCACCAGGGGAATTCTGCCGAGAGTCGATGCTTGGAACTCGAAAGGCGGACTTCCTAATCGGATTGTGGGATGGTAGGACGATGGCGCTCGAATGCAAGGTCTCGAATTCGGCCACAAACTCCGTCAAGAGACTCAACAATGACGCTGCCGTTAAGGCAGAGACGTGGCGGAAAGACTTCGGCACCGTACAGGTAGTGCCTGCAGCTATGCTGAGCGGCGTTTATGCCCTCCACAATCTCCAAGACGCACAGGACCGCGGCCTTACTTTATTCTGGGCGCACAACTTACCGGCGTTGATGGATTGGCTACACCGTACTAAATCATAACGTATTTGATAACCTCCGTCGCGCCGCGGTTTTTTTTACCTTATAACATCTATTATTTTAAATATACGAATATAGCAAACAAAGAAAGGAGGTGGTACCGTGGATAAAAATATCCTTGACGTCAAGATCGAGGAGAAGGACGGCGAATACATCATCCGGGTAAAGGGAGAACGAGCCCAGCAACTCATGAAGTGCTTCCCGATGTGTTGCTGCCGCTCACCGCACTCGGGCGACAAAAGCAAGGCCGACGCCAGCTGTTGCTAGCGACGGCCCGCGTGTGGGGCGATAACGCCCCTTAGCGTTTGTCGTTTACGCCCGCGCTCTCGCCTTTTTCGGAAGGCGGGAGCGCTTTCTTTTTCTTGTCCCGGACCACGCCCAACAGGGCGATAATTATCACGTCCAGGATGCCGTAGACGATGTCGTCCACCGGCCCGGGCATCAGGTCTATGGGGCTTATTATCAATATCAGGAAGACGAAAAATAATATCCACAGTAAAATCTTTTTCATGACTAAACACCTTTCTCGGCGCCGGCGCCTGCCTCGCGCCGGACGGTGTCCAAAAGCTCGCGGGCGTACTTCAGCGTCGTCGGCGTGGGCGGCTTACCGCCCCCCAGCATCCGCGCCAACTCCTCGAGCCGCAACCGGCCGTCGACGCCGGTTACCCTTATCGTCGCCCGGCCGCCTTCCACTACCTTGTCGACGTAAAACTGCGTATCGGCCCGGGCCGCGATCTGGGCGAGGTGCGTAACGCATACCACCTGGCGCGCCGCAGCGACCTCGTGCAGCCGGTTCCCCACGGCGTGGCCCACCCGGCCGCCGATGCCGGTATCCACCTCGTCGAAGACGATGGTCTCCATTCCGGCGCGGCCCGCCGACGCCGACCGGACCGCCAGCATAACGCGCGACAACTCGCCCCCCGACGCCACCCGGGCCAGCGGCTTCATCTCCTCGCCGGGATTGGCCGCCAGCTCGAAGACGACCTCCTCCGCGCCCGACGGCCCCAGCGGCGGCGCGCCCTCGCGGGGTAAGGCCGCGCGCGACGGCTCGACGAAGCCGACGCGGAACGCCGCGCCCTCCATTCCCAACGCCGGCAGGTCCGCTTTCACTTGCGCCGTCAACTTTTCGGCGGCGTCGCGCCGGCGCTCCGAGAGCTCGCCGGCTTGAGTTAACGCCTCCTGGGCCGCGGCCGCCCGCTCCTCCTCCGCGTCGGCCAGGCGGTCGTCGGCCTGCTCGAGGTCGCGCTTCTTCGCCCGCAGCTCGTCGAGGTGGGCTATGACGCCGGCGACGTCCTTGCCGTACTTCCGCTTCAACCGCTCGAGGAGCGCCAGCCGGCTCTCGATGGCCTCCAGGTCGACGGCCTCGCCCTCCTCCGCCGCCCGCAGCCCCGCGAGCTCCCGGTTGATCTCGTCGAGCACGGCGTTCACGTCGGCGAGCCTTCCGGCGGCGCCGGCCGCCGACGGCACCACCTCGGCCAGGTCCGCCAGCACCTTCTCGAGCTCCGTAAGCTGCGACGAGATGGCGCCGTCGCCCTCGGCGATGAGCGCGAGCGCGGCCTCCACGTCTTCCTTTATGCGGACGGCGTGTCGTACGCGGCCGCGCTTCTCGCGCAGCTCCTCCTCCTCGCCCTCCCTCAGCTCGGCGCTCTCCAGCTCTTGTATCATGTAGGCCAGGCCGTCGAGCAGGACGCCGCGCTCGGCGCGGGAATCCTCGAGCTGCTTGCACTCCGCGCCCAGGTCCCGCCAACGCGCGAACGCCTCCTCGTAGCGCAAGCGTTGCTCGGCCAGGCCGGCGTAATCGTCCAGGAGTTCGGTCTGACCCCGCCCCTTGAGTGCCGGCAACTCCGAGAACTGGCCGTGGAGCTCCACCAGCGACCCGGCCAACGCCGCCAAGGAAGCGACCGTAACGGGCCGGTTGTTGGCGTAGCAGCGGCTCCGGCCGTCGGCGCCTATCTCGCGCCGCAATATCAACTCGCCGCCGTCCGCCTCTATGCCCTCCTCGTCGAGGAGCGCGGCCGCCCGGGGGTTGCCCTCGAAGACGGCCTCCAGCCGCGCCCGGTCCGCGCCGCGGCGCACCAGCAGGCTGTCGCCCCGGCCGCCGAGCAGGAGCTCGAGCGCCGAGACGATTATGCTCTTGCCGGCGCCCGTCTCGCCCGTCAGCACGGTGAAGCCCGGGCCGAACTCCAACGCCACCCGGTCGATGAGGACGAAATCCTCGATGTAGAGCTGCTTCAGCATAGAGGCCGCCGCCGCCCTATTTTATCGAACCGGCGGCCGCCCGTCAAGCGGCATAAAAAAGGCCGCGGCTCGAGCCGCGGCCGGGCCCGTTCTCATTAGCCTATTTTAACTTCATCTTCCCGGTACCCTTGCATACGGCGCATTGCACCGCGCCGTAACCGTCGCACACCACGCACGTCAATTTGCCGGAACCGCGGCATACGTCGCAGAATAATTTGCCGTCGACGCAGTAATCGCAGGGGAAGCTCCCCGCGCCTTTACACGTCGGGCACTTCGTTCTATTGCCGTCGTCGTAGATGTATCCCTTGCCGAAACACTCCGCGCAGCGGATGCGGCCGGTCCCGTTGCAATACGTGCACGTAATCTTCCCGGTGCCGTCGCAGTAATTACACGTAACGGTGCCGTTTCCATCGCAATAAGCGCAGGTTACCTCGCCCGAACCGTCGCAATAGATGCAGGTTATGCTGTCCTGCGCCGCGACGTCCGCGGGCCCCGGCAAGGCCAACATCGCGCCCAACACCAGCGCGATATACCCTATGATTATCTTTCTTGCCATGGCGTATATTCGACGTATATATGACTGTTTTGGTTTAATTTATCCGGCCCCCAGCGCCTCCTTGACCATCGCCGGGATGACGCTGGGGGTATCGGCGACGCCTACGCCCGCGGCGGTCAGCGCTTTGCGTTTGCCCTCCGCCGTCCCGGCGCCGCCCGAGATGATGGCGCCGGCGTGGCCCATCCGTTTGCCCGGGGGCGCGGTCCGGCCCGCGATGAAGGACACCACCGGCTTCGACATCGTCGCCTTTACGTATTCCGCGGCGCGCTCCTCGTCGTCGCCCCCTATTTCGCCGATGAGGACCACGGCTTGCGTCTCCGGGTCGGCCTCGAACATCTCCAAACAATCGATGAAGCCGGTCCCGATGACCGGGTCGCCGCCGATGCCGATGCACGTCGACTGGCCCAGCCCCGCCCGCGTTAACGCGTATACCACCTCGTACGTGAGGGTCCCGGAGCGCGAGACGACGCCGACGTCGCCGGCCTCGTGGATGCGCGCCGGCATAATGCCCACCTTGGCCTTGCCCGGGCTAATGAGCCCCGGCGAGTTGGGGCCGATGAAGCGCGCGCCCTCCTCCTCGGCGTAATGATATATCTTGTTCATGTCGGCGACGGGGATGCCCTCGGTGATGATGACGACGAGCTCCAGGCCCGCGTCTATGGCCTCGTACACCGCGTCCGCGGCGAAGGCGACCGGCACGAAGATGATGGAGGTGTTGGCGCCGGTGGCCTCGGCCGCCTCGGCTACGGTATCGAAGACGGGGACGCCGTCGACGCTCGAGCCGCCCTTGCCGGGCGTGACGCCGGCGACCACCCTGGTGCCGTATTCCTTCATCCGCGCGGCGTGGAAGGAGCCGTCGCGGCCCGTGATGCCCTGCACGATGAGCTTGGTATTTTCGTCTATCAGAATGGACATAGAGACTCCGGGTTAATATCGGTTGACGTTAAGTAACACTCCACATTAACGTTTTTCGTACGGGAACCGCCCGCGCGTTAATCGGTTTCGTAACGAGGTTCAATGGTAATCGATACGTCGTTACGCCAATCCGCCGGAAGATCGGCGGCGAGTTGTATATATAATGCCTCCAACAAATCACCCAAGTAACTTAAAGCCTCGTCTCGCGGGGATTCGGGTAAAGCTAACAATACGGACTTTTTCGGATAACGGCACCTCACCGTACCATCCGGTAACACGACTACCGTTATTTGCGAAGGTAAGCCTGATTCGCTCGGGGCGCGGCGGTGGAAAACGCCGTTGTATATCCACCGTTCTTTTATTGCGGGGATACTCTCCCACGAATTCTTTAGGAGGTCGAAAAGCACGGGGGCCCCTCGGAACACGAGTACCCAATCGGAAAATTGGCCAAGATAAGTCACCGCAAAATCCCGAAACGCAAGCGTCTGATCGCGGAACGATGAAACCGTGGCGGCGTCGAACGTACCGTATTTATAGTCGGCGTCGTTTCGCGCTTTCGCAAGGTTATTTAGAAACTTCCCCAACTCCGCTTCCGCTAACCCCTCGTTGACGAAATGCTTATGGAAACCGTTAAGGACGCCTTTATGCGATTGGTATTTCGTCCCCCGCGTTAGCAATACCGCCCGGAGGTAATGGAAACAGACGTAATATAGGTCCGCGACTGCTTCGCCGAACGCTCCTTGGGATAAATTGAATTCCGCTGAGGTAAACTTCCGCTCCGCCGCGCTTAAATCTTCACGGACCTCTTGCCGAAATTCCTCCGTCATACTCCTACACCTTCTTCGGCGACGTTAATATAAAAACTCCTCGCCTGGCTTGCGACGTATTCCTCTTCGGTAAGAACGGAAGCGAACAATAACTCTTCGTATTCGGTTAACGCGTAATGCGCGAACGGGAATATGCGCTCGTCGGCCGCCTTGGCGTCGATATCCCGCACGACCACCAGTACGTCGATGTCCGAGTCCTCGGTATAATCCCCCCGCGCCCGCGAGCCGTAGAGTATGATGCGGACGATATGGTCGCCCAGCTCCTCGCGCGCACGCCGCGCGAACTCCAGCACCGCTCGCTGCCAGTTCTCCAAAGAGCCGCTCTCGTCCCAATCTAATTTGCGCATACTTACGCGCCCCGCTAAGCGCTACCTCGTGCCGCCTCCACCGCGGCCTTGACCGCCTCGCGTTTACTTCAACGCTTCTTCCAGATACCCCTCCGCGAACACTATGAACGCGTCCGCTTTTTTTATTCTGGCCTCTACGTCTTCGCGTTTATATTTCCCGAACCGGTAATCGGCTTCCTGCCGGTCGTCGCCCAGCTTCCGTAAAAACGCACCCATATCGCGCGGCGCTAAACCTTCCTTGACGAAAAATAAATTGAACCCGACGATGACGCCCTTATGGGACTGATACGCGGCGCCTTTTGTCAGCAGTAACGCCCGGAGATAGTAGAAGCATGCGTAGTATAAGTGCGATACGCCGATTCTATAACGGCCGCGCTCGACCGCCCCGCGCATTTCGGCCAACGTTTCGCGAGCCAACTCGACGTTGCCTAGTATATCCGTACGAGTATCGTCGTTCATACGGCAACGCCCTCTTCATTTACGTTAATATAGTAACTGGAGCCCCGCTTCACGGCGTATTCGTCCTCCCGAACGACCCGGACGCTAAATAACTCGTTGTAATCCTCCAAAACCTCCCACGCTAACCAACTCAGTCGCTCGTCGGCCTCCTTGGCGTCGATATCCCGCACGACCACCAGGATGTCGATATCCGAGTCCTCGGTATAATCCCCCCGCGCCCGCGAGCCGTAGAGTATGATGCGGACGATATGGTCACCCAGCTCCTCGCGCGCACGCCGGGCGAATTCCAGCACCGCTCGCTGCCAGTTCTCCAAAGAGCCGCTCTCGTCCCAATCTAATTTACGCATACTTACGCGCCCCGCTAAGCGCTCCCTCGTGCCGCCTCCACCGCGGCCTTGACCGCCTCGTCCATATCCGAGCCGGCCTCGATGCCGGCCTTCTTCAAAATTTCGCGCGCCTCCTCCTCGTTGGTGCCGGTTAGGCGGACGACGAGCGGAACGTCGAGGGGGTGCTTCTTTAGCGCGGCGACCAGGCCCGTCGCGACGTCGTCGCAGCGCGTGATGCCGCCGAAGATGTTCACCAGCACCGCCTTCACGCCGGGCGACGACATGATGATGTCCATCGCCGTCAGGATTTTCTCGGGGGAGCTCGAGCCGCCGACGTCGAGGAAGTTCGCCGGCTCGCCGCCGTAAAGCTTGACGAGGTCCATCGTCGTCATCGCGAGGCCGGCGCCGTTGACGATGCAGGCCACGTTGCCGGTCATGGGGACGTAGCTGAGGTCCGCGGCCTTGGCGCGTAGCTCGGTCTCGGCCAGGTCGTCGCGGCCTTCCGCCAGCTCGGCGTGGCGGAAGAGGGCGTTGTCGTCGATATTTATCTTGGCGTCGAGCGCGATGAAGTCGCCGTCCTCCGTCTCCACGAACGGATTTATCTCGGCCAACGAGCAATCGTACGCCACGAACGCTTTATAAATTCTCGACAACACGTCGGCGACGACGCGTGCCTTCCCCGCGTCGCCGGTCAGCTTCTTGCCGACCGTGAACGCCTGGAAGCCGTGCAGGCCCAGGCACGGGTCCACCGTAACTTTGACGATGGCGTCCGGGTTGGTCCGCGCGACCTCCTCGATTTCGACGCCGCCCTCGCTCGAGGCCATAAGCGTTACGGCCTTCGCGGCGCGGTCCGCGACGAAGCCCAGATAATACTCCTTCGCGATGCGGGACGCCTCCTCCACCAGGACCTTCTCCACGGTGAGGCCCTTGATGTCCATGCCGAGGATTTGCGCCGCGGCCTCCCTGGCCTCCGCCGGCGTCTGCGCCACCTTGATGCCGCCGGCCTTGCCGCGGCCTCCCACGTGGACCTGAGCCTTGACGGCGACCGGCCCGCCGACCTCCTTCGCGACGGCCTCCGCTTCCTCGGGCGTCGTCGCGACGCCGCCGCGGGGCGTCTTTATGCCAAACTCCTTGAAAATCTCCTTGGCCTGATACTCGTGGACCTTCATAACGGAGCTCCCTTCGGCTCGCGCCGAAAGCTCAACACGGTTGTCGTTAACTCGGGGCGGGTTAAATTCCGCCCAGGCCGCCGGCGGCGGTGACCGCGACGATAACGATCACGTACGCGACGATGCACAGCACCCACAGGCCGAGCATCACGAAGCTGATGATGACGCAGATCTTGCCTATGCGCTTATTCTTCTCGAGCCGGCACTTCGCCATAGCCACGAAACCCAGAACTAAACCGAGGATCGGGTTTGTTACCGCGGTGTAGATCACGAAGGCCACGGCTAACGGCTCGAGCAAATCAACCAACCGCCGCTTCTTCTCGTCCCAGTCCACGTTCAGCAGCTCTTCCATAACCGGTCCTCCTGACCGACGTAAGGTTTATCCTCAACCGCCGCCCGCCCCGGACGGCGAGGCGAGATACGCCCACGCGCCGGCGGCGAAAATAATTATCACGACGCACGCTGCTACCAGGCAACCTATTAATACGAAATTAACGATGGCGAGGATTATGCATATCTTGCCGACGCGCTTGTTGGCCTCGAGCTTGCACTGCGCCAGCGCGACTATGCCGAAGACGAGCCCCCAAATCCACGACAGGACCGCGTAGAAGTACAACACGGTCAAGAAGGCCGGTTCGCCTAGGTCCAGGAGGCGGCGCTCCCTCTCTTCCCACTCGCCCGCGTTCGTTAACTCATCGGCCATTTAGCTCTCTCAAGAAAACGTTTTACCGGCCCGGCGTTACGGCGGCAGCTCGCCGCCCGAGATGTCCGCCATGGCCGCCTCCAACAACCGGGAGACTTCCTCCTTCGGGACGGCCTCCGCCGCGTACTTTCGAATACTCCGCCGCGAGAGCAAGGCTTCGTGCGCCTCCATACCCGCTACCTCTTAGAACACGCCGATCTTGAATACGGCGGCGCCCGAAACGCCGCGCAGGTCGTCGTCGGTCAAGCCCTCGCACTCGGTATCGGCGGCGTACCGGTACCCGGCTCCGACCGCCAGGCGTAAATACTGCGTGACGTTCAACTCGACGCCCACGGTCGGCTCGGCGATAAAAACGGCGTCGACTACGCCGTACTCCCAGAAGTACACGTCGTTGTAGACGAGTCCGCCGCCGCCGATCAGGAGGGAGGCGTGGAAGTGCAGCAATTTCTGCCACGGATAGACGTACTCCACGAGGAAGCCGCCGTAACCGAAATCGATCAGCCGGGGCACGCCGTCGGTGACGTCGACGCTCGGCATCAGGGCCCATCCGCCGAGGCCGAGGATTAGCGAATGGTTCAAGACGACGCCGCCCTGGGCCCCGGCGAACGCGGCCACGTCGCCGTTAAACTGGCCGACGCGGACCACCGGCGCGCCGTAGCCGCCGAAGGTGACGTCGCCGCCGAATAACGTTTCCGCGGGAGGCCCGGCCGCGGCGGCCGTCGCCGCCGTCGCCAAGCCCACGATCCCTATCAAGCACGCTCGCACCATTGTGTCGCCCCTTCCTACGACGGCAGCTCGCCTCCCGAGATGTCCGCCATCGCCCGGAAGGCGAAATAGTGGAAGACGTTGAGCGCGGAGAATACCAGCAGAACCGTCAACGCCGCCGCGGCCAGCGTCCACGGCCGCCGGCCCCACCGCCCCGCGCGCTCGAGCACCATTTCCCATATCACCAGCGCGAGGTTGAAGAATATGCCGGCGAGCCCCGCGACGGTCAAGATAGCCAGCGGGTAGTAGAGCCAAGGCCACGGCGCGAACACCAGCGCCCCCGCCGCCGCCAGCAACCCGAGCCATATTACGCCGTCCCACGGCCCCCCGAAGGGCCGCACGACCCCCCTCTTGCCGCCGCCTACGATCAACTCCGGCGACAGGAGAGGGAAGGCGAAAACGGGCAGCGCGGCGCCGGCCGCCAGGCCGGTCAGGAACCTCAGCGTGTTCGTCGTCTCGCGCAGGCCCACGTACGAGGATACGCCGTCCACCGCCATCGGCAACAGCATCGCCGCCGCCGCCAGCGAAGCCCAAAGTGAAGGCAGCGCGTTAACTTTGAAGCCCCTGCGAGAGATTAAAAAGATATACGTGGCGGCTATACCTAAATATATGCCGGTGCAGCGCGAACACACCGGCAGTAAATGGCCGCCCACGGTAAGCGTGCGCGACGGCAGGCAGTGGCAGACCGCGTAACCGAAAAAATTTAATGCCTGGTCCAACCACGCCATCGCTTGAGCTACATCACCCTACCGCGGTAGTCCGGGAAAAGTATCGGCGCCGCGAGTTCGCTCTCCAGGCCGGCGCGGGCGACCTCCTCGTCCCACGCCTTCACGTGCGCGAGCGAGAGCGCGCCCAACTCCGCCGTCGGCAATTTGGCCGCCGCCGCGGCCCCCGCCCGCCGGCCGAAGACGCACACGTCGAGAAGCGAATTCCCCATCAGCCGGTTCTGGCCGTGAATGCCCCCCGCGACCTCGCCCGCGAAATAGAGGCCTTCGACGTCCTTGCTCGAGGCGTCGGCGTGGATCGCGACGCCGCCGTTCTGGTAGTGCAGCGTCGGGTAGATGAGCATCGGCTCGCGCGCGATGTCGATGCCGTGGTTGTCGTACATGCGGAACTTGCCGGGGAAGTCGCGCCGAACGGTCCCCGGGCCCCGCAGGATGTCTATCATGGGCGAGTCCAGCCAGATGCCGACGCGGCCGGAGGGGGTGGTTACGCCATTCCCCCGGCCCCCCTTGTCGGGCGGCGCGCACTCGCGGATGAGGGCCGACGAGGCGACGTCCCGCGTCTCGAGGGGGTAGACGAACTGCTCGGCGTCGACGTTGAGGAACTGCGCGCCGGCGCCGCGTATTTTTTCGGTAATAAGGAGGCCTACGATCTGCTCCGGGTATATGGCGCCGGTGGGGTGGAACTGCGAGGACTCGAGGAATACCAGCTCGCAGCCGGCGTGGTAGGCCATGGCCAGGCCGTCGGCGGTGGCGCCGTAATGGTTGGTGGTGGGGAAACCCATGAGGTGGAGGCGGCCGAAGCCTCCCGTCGATATGACGGTGCACTTGGCCCGCACGACGATGTACCGGTCGCGGTCGAGGTCGTAGAGGACCGCGCCCGCGGCCTTCCCCGCCTCGTCCTTTATTATCTCCACCGCCGGCGCGAACTCCAACGTTTTGATATGGGGACGGCACTCCACCTCGTCGCGCAGCGTCCTCATAATTTCGGCGCCGGTGATGTCGCCGCAGGAGTGCATGCGCTTGCGGCTCGTGCCGCCGCCGTGGAGGGTGCGCATCGTCCCGTCCTCGGTCTTGTCGAACATCACGCCCAGCTTCTCGAGCCAGGCGATGACGAACGGCGCGTCGTATACCAACGCCTCCACCAGCTCGGGATAATTGGCGAAGCGGCCGCCGCCCAGTACGTCGAGGTAATGAATAACCGGCGAGTCGTTCTCCTTGTCCGCGGCCTGGATGCCCCCCTCCGCCATCATGGTGTTGGCGTCGCCCAGCCGGAGCTTGGTCGCGATGAGGATATCCTTTACGCCGGCGTCGGACGCGGTGACGGCCGCGCTGCAGCCGGCGCCGCCGCCGCCCACGATAAGCAGCTCGACGTCGTAGTCGACGCGCTCCAGGTCCACCCCGGTGGGGTCGAGGCGACTGCGCGACTCCAACACGTCGACGAGCTCGTTGGGGTAAACCGCGCCCTTGTTGGGGCCGACGCGCAATTCGCGTTTGGCGTCCGCGCGGAAGTCGGGGTGGAACGATTTGAGGAGGGCGTCTATCTCCTCCATCGTAAGGCGCGGGTAGTGCTCGCCGCGCTTGACGGCCTCGATGCGGTCCGGCCTGGAAGCCTCGACCTTCCCGATCAACTTTTTAAGTCCCGGGTCGTAGCCCATCGTTCGCTGCCTCCCGTCGTCCGGCGGGGGCGCCCCTAGCGGAACAACGCCCTGATTCGCCCCAACGACGCCGGCGCGACGCCTATCTCGTTATGGCTGCCGGTTATCCCGAAGAACTCCAGGTACTTCGCCATCAGGTCTTTCTTTTTGTGTTTACCGTCAGCCAACGCGCCGAATATTATGGAAGAAGTAATGGTTTTATAGTAGAACTCGCCCGCGACGGCGTACCTGACCACGCGGCCGTTCGACTGGTAGCCGGCCCGCCGCGAGCGTACTACCACTTCGCCCCCGGCGTTTTTAAATTCGTCCACGTAGGCGTCCGGTTCGTCCTTGCGGTACGAGTAGTAGTCGAAACTTATCCCGGCCCATGCGCCGATACCCTCGGCGACGTTGACGTTGCCGTCCTCCATCGGCCGGCCGTCGTCGGCGAACGCCGTACCGAGCTTTTTAAACAAAGTCGAGCCGCCGTATCGATGCCCTATCTCCGTACCTTCGACGTATAAATTGGCGCCGTCCCCGCCGAGGTAGCTTTCCAAAACCTGACGCTCGACGTACGACAACCGGCCGTCGTCGGGCCAAAAGCCGCACAGCACGAAGACCGCCTCGTACCCGGCGAGGTCGTACGGCAAGACGAACCTCTGTTCCACGTCCGCTACGCCGCGCGCCTTTAGCGCCTTCACCACGGCGTACTCCGTCCCGACGGCGCGGCCGCTCTCCGGGTCGTCGAAAGTAAGGCCGTTATCCCGGTCCCAGACCAGCACCTTACCCTGCGCGGTGCCCGCGCCGGCCAGCCACAAAGCGAATATGAAGACGAAACCTCTCACGGCGTCGCCGGCGGTACGTCGAAATACAACGCCGGCGCGAGTGCTTCGCGCCACCAGGGCGCAAGGCTAATATGAGCTACGTACGCCGCAACCATCATCAAGAAGGCTAAAATGGCGGCGTCCCTTAAATCGCGGCCGCGAAACGGCCGGCGCAAAACCCGCGACAGGGTAGGCTCGGCCGCGGCCAATAATATGTTGACGAACGCGAGCGCCCGGAAAACTTCCCACAGCGGCCACCCCAACGCGACCACCTTCCAGGGTTCCGCCGCCCGCAGAAATAAAGTCCCCAAGTAGTACGCCTGGCAATTCAACAGCGTCGTCGCGAACGCCAGGCCGCCCACCCCCGCCGTCGGCAGGCTGAGGGCCGCGAGCGCTAATGCTTCCTTGAGCCGCCACGTACCCCACGCGCCGATGCCCGCCACGTCCGCGCCCGACCCCACCCACAACGTCATACCTTGGGCGTACGAAGCGCCGTATGCGACGGCCTCCCCGGCCCGGGCCGGGAAAAGCACCGTAAAGAAAGCTACGGCGGCTACTTTACAGAAAGACCAAAAAAGGAGCGCGAAAGCCGCCCCCTGGAAGCCGCGGTGAAGCCGCGCCCACACGTAAACGGGGAGCGCCGCGGCGACGTCCAGCGCCGGCAGCACGAACTTGCTTCCCGCCAATACGCCGGCGCCCGACGTCGCGAAAGCGGCCGCGCCCAAGTACCACAACGCCCCCGGGAGCCTTAAATTACGCCACAAATTCGAGGCCGCGCTCTCCAGCCGCCGCCCGAAACCGTACCAGTCCACGTCGCTTCGCTCCCCGCGCCGGCGCCGCCGACCGGCCCTAATATAGCAAACGGCTACGGCAAAGGCAACACGTATAACTCAACCGCACGCTTAACCCGGGCCGTAAGCCCGGCCCCCGTGCTCCGCCCTAAGATAATACCGCTTCCCGCACGAGCCTCACCGGCAGAGAGCCCACGGCCAATACGCGGTCGTGGAAATCGCGCAGGGAGTCGTCGGGATGCCGCCGGAAGTACTCGTCCCGTAGCGCCATTATCTCGTTCTTCCCGACGAGGTACGACATCGGCTGCGTGGGCGTATATACGTACCTCTTGACCTCCGCCTCCGCGTTCACGCGCTCCAGCGATACCACGTCCACCAGGAACGCCACCGCCTCCTCGAAGGTCATGCCGCCGGTATGGAGCGACGCGTCCAGGATAACGCGCGCCGCCCGCCATAGCGTGGCCTTCTTCTGGCCCAATACGATGCGCTCGTCGTCGTAGAAACCCTGCTCACGCATCATGTCTTCGCAATACAGCGCCCACCCCTCGATCAACGGGTTGGAATGGAATTCCCGGCGGATTCGGCTGTCGACGCGGTTGGCCCAGCACAGCTGGACGTGGTGGCCGGGGTAACCCTCGTGCAGCGCGACGACGGGCACCTTGGCGCGGTTGTGGCCCGCCAGCTTCTGTTCGCGTTCCTCGGGCGTCGCGTCGGGTTCGACCGGCGTTACGTAGAAGAAACCCTTCTGGCGGGGCTCGTAGGCCGCGGCCGGCATATACGCGCCGTACGGCATCACGGCGCGCTCGAACTCCGGCGTCGGGATTACCTCCAACTCCTCCCCCTCCGGAAGGCCGCAGATATTTTTGTCGATTATAAACTGTCGGGAGCGCGACATCCAATCCCGGTAGAAATCCAGGAGCTCGTCCGCGGTGGGGTGGTCCTTTTTCAATTCCTCGACCAGCTCGGCCGGCGTCGCGCCGGGCCGGATCTCCTCGGCCAACGCCGCCACCTCCGCTTGTATTTCGGCGACCGAATCCCGGCCGAAGGCCAAGAGCGAGTCGGCGTCGTAGTCGAGCAAATGGTACTCCTTCAGGAGCCGGTCGAACGCCTCCCGGCCCGCGGCGAAATCCTCGCGCGCCGGCAGCCCCCGGACGTGGCTTATGAAATCGTCCAGGGCCGCGGCGGCGCGTTCGCCCGCCTTCGCCAGGTCGGCGGCGTACTTACTCCCCGCTTGCTCCGCGGCCGCCGGAACGACGCGGGTCAAAAAAGGGCCCCCGTGCGCGGCCACTTCGGCCGCCAACTCTACGAACTTCGCCACCGGTTCTCGGAAAGATTTTTTTCCCTCCTCGCAATAGGCCGGCACCTTCTCAGTACGCGCCAGCATCGCGCCGAGCCGCTCCTCGAGCGGCGCGTAGTCCCGGACCAGCATGACGAAGAGCGTCTGGACCACCGTCCCCGGGACGCCCAGCGGGTTGCGCCGCAAATCGTCGAGAACCCGCAACGAAACGTCGTAATTCGCCAGGCGCGCCCGCGCCAACGCCAGGTCGACGGCGTCGTCGCCCTCGGCCGCCCCGGCGGCCTCCTCCACCCGCGCCAGGTATTCGTCGACGAACGCCTCGTAAGCGGCTATCCCGTCCGGCCCGGGGTCGTCCCATTCCTCGTCGTAATCGTGAATCCCCTTAAAGGTCGCGGACGGGGGTTGCAGCTCGTTCTCGCGGTCGAGGAGCTCGTCTATCAATTTGGCGACTTCTGCGTTCATCTCTCAAGCACGCTCCTATGTCGATTTTTCGGCAAAGCTAACATACGATTCACGGCCGGTCAAGGAACAAGTGCGCCGGCGGCGTCCGCGGAGGCGTTCCGAAATATGTGTTGACGCGTCAACTTAAAAGTGTTAATCTTGAACGTAGGAAACGAACGGAAAGGTCATTTGATTATGAACGCGCGTAAACTAACAGCGCTGGCCGTCGTTGCCATCCTTGTGTGGTGGGCCGCGGCGCCGGCGGTGGCGGAAGAAGAAGGCGAAGAATCCTCCGGTACGACCGGCGAAAACGTACGCTACTACTACGGCCGCGGGAGAAACCCGTTCGGCACGCCTTCGCTCGAGGAAGAAGACGAGGTCTTCTACTTCGGCGAGAGCGAACGGGAGGACTCCGTCGAGTCGGGATGGTCGCGCTTCCAGGATACGACCGGCAAAGCGTCGCGCGACATCAAAAGAATAATCGGGCTCAGCTTAATATCGACGGCGATAACGATGACGGGTTGGGCCGTATTTTTCAATACCGAACAAACCAGGCCCGACAACTGGCAAAAAATATACGCCAGCACGGGCGTTATACCGTTGGCCCGGGAACACACGGTTAACGTACCGACGGTCGTAGCCGGCGTCTGCCTGGCCGGCGGCGGCGTATGGTTAATGCGCCGCAATTAAACCGGCGCGCCCGCGCCGTCGGCAGTTAGGAAATCGCGGTTAAGGCCGGCGCCCGAATTAGGGGGCCGGCGGTGGGGTAGGAAATGGGAACCGCGGGTACGAACGACGCGTTACCCCCCCTATGACACGCACGCGTTCACGGAACGGCTGGTTCCAAAGCGTTCCACGAACGCGCTTTAAAATATCCGGAGAAAGGAGGCCAAACTGAAAAGAGGGCACGGAAAATACCGCGAGATAAACCGGCAAGGCGAAAGGGGATAGCCTTATGAAACGACATCTTAAAGGGATGACCACCGCGATTGCCGTCCTGGCCTTGACGGCCGGCGTCGTTATCACGTCGTGCGGCACGGAAGAGGCCGGCACCAACGGCCCGAGCGAAGAATACTTCCCGACGAGCGCGGGTCAGCGGTGGGTCTACGATACGTACAACGTTACGCGCGACCCCGCGATGGAGAAGCCTTTCTATACCCACGTATCGGTGGAAAACGCGCCGGTGGGTCCGGGCGGCGCCGTCGAGCCTACCCTCGTAACCAAATACGCCGAGAACAAAGAGGGCGTCCGGCTGCGGCTCGACCAGGCCTACTACTGGGCCAACCAAGACATCTTCTTCAAGAACGATTACTTCGTCTACGGGGCCGACCGCCGCTTCGTCCTACGCGGGTACAACTACACGAACGCCTACCAC
Organism: bacterium; assembly: GCA_035529855.1. Lineage (NCBI taxonomy): Bacteria > bacterium. The sequence goes on along the minus strand of DATKVX010000023.1, from coordinate 10,457 downwards.
GACCCGGTAATCGGGACCTTCTTTTACAACACGAACGGCCAAAGAGCGCCGTTCACTTTGTTTAAGACGCCCTTAGTGGCGCATGAACAATGGGACGTCTTAAAATTCGACAACGAAATACCGACGAACCCTCCCACCGTATACTACAACGTCGACCAGAAAGATTACTTCGGCCTCGCGCGCGACCTCGACGGCGACGAACGCGTCGACACCATGGACATATCGATAACGGGGGAAGTCACCGGCAGCGCGTTGATCGATACGGAACTGGGGAGCCTCAATTGCCACGCCGTCGAACTAACCCAGACCCTCGTCTTCCACCTTTCCGGCGAAGGCGACAAGCAGGATGTTTCCACGACCACCTACTGGGTCGCGCCGTACTACGGCATAGCCAAAATCAACTGGTACCGCGGCAGCGGTTACCTCGATAACATAGAAATGCGCCTAAGGACGTGGTGGTTCGTTAAGTAGCGGCCGCCGCAGAGCTCCGACGAAACGAAAGCGAGGCTTAATAATGAAATTAAAACGCATCTTACTCGTAAGCTTCGGGGCGACGTTGGCCGCGGCCGTCGCGGTATACGCGGTCGGCACCCACGCTACCTACGGCACCGCAGGCCTTTTCCGCACGTGGTCGGCCGACACCATAAAAATCCCCAGCCTGGACGTTACCATGTTCGCCGCCCAATACTGGAGCTACGACACGCCCGAGGGCGGCGACAATTACCTGCTGCCGTCGTTCGGCCTGACGCTCTGCCCCATTAAATGGTTCGAGGTCGGCGGCCACTACCGCGGCATCTTACATTACCGCGAACGGGTGGTCGAGACCGGGACGTACGTCTTCGGCCCGAGCGACGCCGCGCTGACCGGCAAGTTCCACGGCGTGGGGCAGGACATGTTCTGGTTGTCTTTGGGCGGCCTGGTGTTCATCGACCTCCCCACCGGCACGAGCGAAGATTACATCACGCCCAAAGAAGAGGCCACCGACTTCATAGCGGAGAGCCAGAATAACGTCGGCATCATGGCCCTCGCCTCCAAGGACTTCCTGGGCAAGATGATCGGCATCAACGCCAACGTCGGGTACGTGATTCGCAGCGGCAAGACCAACTACGAGACGACCAAGGGCATGTACCGCAAGTGGGAGCGCCCCAACTGGGTATCCTACGGCGTCGGCTTCGACGTCAGGCCCATACCCGTCTTGTCTGTCATCAACGAGTACACCGGCTTCCTCAGCCAAACCTACGAGGACGGCAGGAAGGATAAAAATTTCGAGGCGACCCTTGGCGTACGCACCAACGGCTACGACATGTTCCACTTCGGCCTGGGGGGCGCGTACCGCATATCCGCCGCCGCCGCCCCGGACTTCCGCGGCTACCTCCAGTCCAGTATGGACATCCCCCTCACTCCCTCCGACCGCGATAAGGACGGCATCCCCGACGCCCGCGACAAGTGCCCGGACGACCCGGAGGATTACGACGGCTACTTGGACACCGACGGCTGCCCCGATACCGATAACGACAACGACGGCATCCCGGACGCGGTCGACCAATGCCCCAACGAGCCCGAGGACAAGGACGGCTTCCAGGACGACGACGGCTGCCCCGACCCCGATAACGACAACGACGGCATCCCGGACGTCTCGGACAAGTGCCCCAACGAGGCCGAGGACTTCAACGGGTACCAAGACGAGGACGGCTGCCCCGAGGGCGGCAAGCCCGTCGAGAAGCCCAAGGAAACCTCCTTCATCCTCGAGGGCCTCAAGTTCGAGCCCAACAGCCCGGTTATGGTCCCGGGGGCCTATACCTCCCTCGAGAAGGCCGGCAAGATAATGAAGGACTACCCGGACGTCAACGTCGTCATCGAGGGCCACGCCGCTTCGACCGGCCGCCTCGACTTCGAGATGAACCTCTCCCGCGAGCGCGCCGACTCGGTCCGCAACTACCTGGTCCAGACGTACGGCATCGAGGCCAGCCGCATCCGCTCCGTCGGCTACGGCAGCGCCAAGCCCATCGCCGACAACGCTACGTCCGACGGCCGCGCGCGCAACCGCCGCATCGAATTCAAAGTCGAGTAACCGCCGTTTTAACGACGCGATAAAAAAAGGAGGGCCGACGTTCGGCCCTCCTTCTCTTTTCGGTAAAATAACTACGCCGTCAACTCCAGGAACAACTCCTCGAGCGTAAGCGCGACGTTGCTGTTGTCGCGGAGCGCCGCCGCGGCCCGGGCCAGCGCTTCCCACGCTTGCTCCGGGGTCACCAGACGGCCGCTCCCGGCGAGCGCCCGTACGCGGCCCTCGAGCGCCTCGAGGCGGAGCGTATCCGGCGCGCCGCCGCGCACCGCCGCCAGCTCGTGCGTCAAGTCCGCCCACGCCGCGACCAGGGCCAGCGCCTCCTCGCGGCCCCGCGTAATCTGCGCCGCGCCCAGCGCCTCGACCACGCCGCCCGCCGCCAGCTCCTCCATAATACGGAGGGCGGCCTCGAGTCGCCCGAGCTGCTCTTCGTCCACCGCGGCCGCCGCGCCCTCCAGCGTCCCGTCGGCCTTCCGCGCGACGTCGGCCGCCTCCGCCGCCGGCACGCCGCGCTCGCGCACCAGCGCCTCCGCAAGCTCCGCCGCCGTCAGCCGGGGGAAGTGGACGTTCACGCACCGCGAGACGACCGTAGGCAAAAGCTGGCGCGGGTCGTGCGAGACGAGGACGAAGGTCGTCGTACGCCCGGGCGGTTCCTCCAGCGTCTTGAGGAAGGCATTGGCGGGAGCGTCGCTGCGATAGGTCATCTTCTCGGGCTCGACCACGAGGAGGACCTTGCGCGGGCTCTCGCTCGGCGGCCGGCCCGCCTCCGCCAGAATTTCCCGCACCCGGTCGATGTCGAAATGCATCCCCGGCGCCTCGTAGCGCCGGAAGTCGGGGTGCACGTCGGCGAAGACGCGGCGGCACGTGTTGCACGCGCCGCAGCCCTCGAGCGGCTTCTCGCGGCACAGCGCCGCGGCCCCCAGCGCGTACGCCACCGCCTCCTTGCCCACGCCCCGCGGCCCGGCGAAGAGGTAGGCGTGCGCCAGCCGGCCGCTCCCCAGCGCCCGCGCCAGCGCCGCCGCCGCCTCGCGCTGGTACGGCAGCTCGGCGAAGGTCCAGCGCTTGGGGTGCTCGTCGCTCACGGCGCTCATTCTACAAAACTATCGCCGATTACGCAACCAAGGCCGGAAGTCGCCGGCCGCGAAAAACCCGCCCGGCGGCGGGTTTCGTCGTTAACGGTTGCGATGCGGCTCGTCATAAAACGCTCGCGAGCGCGGCCTTGACGGCGGCGAATACCTCCTCCACCGGAGGCGAGGCGTCGACGACCACTACCCGCGCCGGCTCCTCGGCCGCCAGCGTTATGAAGCCGTCCCGCACGCGGCGGTGAAACGCGAGCTCGCGCGACTCTATCCGGTCCGGCGCCTCGCCCGCCAGCCGCGCGAACCCCGCCTCCGCCTCGACGTCCAGCACGATAACCAAATCGGGCCACGCGTCGCCGACCGTCGCCCGGCACAGCTCGCGCAGCTTCGCGAGGTTCTCCCCGGCCGACGCGCCGCCCAGGTCCACGCCCAGGCCGTAACCCTGATAGGCCAGCGTGGAGTGGACGTAGCGGTCGAGGAGGACGAAGGTCCCGGCGGCGAGGGCCGGCGCGACCACCTGGGCCACCAGCTGCGCCCTCGCCGCCAGGTACAGGTACAATTCCGCGAGCGGCGCCATCGACGCGTTCTCGCGGCTGAGCAGGATTTCGCGGACCTGCTCGCCGACGGCGGTGCCGCCGGGCTCCCGGGCGACCGCGACCTCGACGCCGGCGTCGCGGAGGTAGGCCGCGGCGCGCTCGAGCTGGGTCGTCTTGCCGGCGCCCTCGACGCCCTCGAAGGTTATGAGCTTTCCTCGCGGCATATTTGTGCCACCACCCGGCGCTATTTCTTCGCGGCGCCGGCGGGAACCTTCTTCTTGGCGCGAGCCTTGGGGCCGCGCTTGCGCTTGGCCGCCGGCACGCCCACGTCCGGCTTGGCCGCCTTCTCCAGCGCCCGCTCGTTGTCGACGCCCTTGCCGGCGATGAAGTCCTCCACCATCCGGCGGCACACGTCGTCCGGGAATTGCTCGGGCGGCGACTTCATGAAGTACGACGACGGGGCGATGAGCGCGCCGGCGATGCCGCGGTCGAGCGCGAGCTTCGCGCACCGTACCGCGTCGATGACGATGCCGGCGGAGTTGGGGCTGTCCCACACCTCGAGCTTGAGCTCGGCGTTGAGCGGCACGTCGCCGAAGGTCCGCCCCTCCAGCCGGATAAACGCCCACTTGCGGTCGGTGAGCCAGGCGACGTAGTCGCTGGGGCCGATGTGGATGTTGTCGGCGCCGATGTCGAACGGCAGCTGCGACGTTACGGCCTGCGTCTTCGATACCTTCTTGGATTCCAGCCGCTCGCGCTCCAGCATGTTGTAGAAGTCCATGTTGCCGCCGACGTTGAGCTGGTAGGTGCGCTCCAACCGGACGCCGCGGTCGTTGTAGAGGTTGGCCAGTACGCGGTGGACGATGGTCGCCCCCACCTGCGACTTGACGTCGTCGCCGACGACCGGCAGGCCGCGCTTCTCGAACTCCTTCCGCCAGTAGTCCTCCTGGGCGATGAAGACCGGGATGCAGTTGACGAAGGCGCAGCCGGCGTCCAGCACTTTCTCTACGTACCACTTCGTCGCCATCTCCGACCCCACCGGCAGGTACGAAACGACGACGTCGCACTTGGTCCGCTTGAGAATCTCGACGATGTCGGCGGTGGGGCCGGGGGCCTTCTTTATAACCTGTTTTAAATATTTACCCAGGCCGTCGTGGGTCATTCCCCGCTCCACCTTGACGCCCAGCTTCGGCACGTCGCAGAATTTATAGGTGTTGTTGGGGGAGGTATATATCGCCTCCGCCACGTCGCGGCCCACCTTGTTCTTGTCGATGTCGAACGCCGCCACGAACTCGATATCCTTGACGCGGTAGCCGCCGAGGTTGACGTGCATCAGGCCCGGGACCCGTTCGTCCTCGCGGGCGTTCTTGTAATATTCCACCCCCTGCACGAAACTGGAGGCGCAGTTGCCTACGCCGATGATGCCGACTTTAACCTTGGACATCCGAGACCTCCTCTATTGCCGGCCGCCCGGGCCGGTCTTATTTCCGGCCGCAACCGCGCGTCGAGCGCGGCTCCTCTCGCCGATTTACGATTAATTTCCTCCCGTTAATTCGGCTATACATAATAATAATTATCACGTATAAACTGTTTCCGGAACCATAATTATCCGGGAGCCGAACGAATAACATATAATATTGGCGATGTCAATATGAATAATTACATCCGGCCACCGCTTAAAGGGAATTATTTTGCCCGGAAGTAATTAATAAATTATGAAAGGAGCGGCGGGCTTTAAGCCCGCCGTTTCGTATTATTATGGTGGGGCCGGCATTCCTGCCGGCCTAATCCCCCCGGAACCTCTTCAAGCGCAGCGCGTTCGTCACGACCGATACCGACGACATCGCCATGGCCCCGGCGGCGATCATAGGGTTCAGCAAACCGAGCGCGGCAAGCGGGATGGCCGCGGAGTTGTAGAAGAACGCGAAGAACAGGTTCTGTTTGATGTTGCGGAGGGTGCGGCGGCTGAGCCGGTAGGCGCGGGGGACGCCCGCCAGGTCCCCCGACATCAGCGCCACGTCCGCGGCCTCCAGCGCGATGTCGGTCCCGGTTCCGATGGCCACGCCCACGTCGGCGGCCGCCAGCGCCGGCGCGTCGTTGATGCCGTCCCCCACCATCGCGACGATCTCGCCCTTCTGCTTCCAACCGTTTAAGACCTCGAGCTTGTCGGCCGGCAGCAGCCGCGCCCGCACGTCCGCGATGCCGACCTCGCCGGCGATGGCCGCGGCGGTGGCCTCGTTGTCGCCGGTGAGCATCGCCGTCGCGACGCCCGCCCGGGCCAGCGCGGACACCGCCTCGCGCGCGCCGGGTTTTAGCTCGTCGGCCACGCCGATCAACCCCAACAGCTTGCCGTCGCGCGCCGCCGCCACCGCGGTGATTCCCTGCGCCTCCATCTCCGCCAGCCTACCCTCCATGCCGTCGAGCGAGACGTCGTTCTCGCTCATGAAGCGCACGCTTCCCACCAACACGCGCTCACCGTTAACCGTCGCGGCGACGCCCCGGCCGGTCGTGGAGTCGAAGTCGGCCACTTCGGGCAGCGTCAGGCCGCGGCCTTGGGCGGCGGCGACGACCGCGGCCGCGACGGGGTGCTCGCTCAGCCGCTCCACCGCGGCGGCGTACGTCGCGAGCTCCTCCTCCGTCACGCCCTCAGCCGGCGCGAACGCCACCACCGCCGGCGCGCCTTTGGTTATGGTCCCGGTCTTGTCGAAGGCTACGACGGTGACGCGCCCCATAAGTTCCAGGCTCTCGGCGTCGCGGAACAGGACCCCCAGCTCGGCCCCCTTCCCGGTGCCCACCGTAACGGCGGTGGGCGTCGCGAGCCCCAGCGCGCACGGGCACGCGATGACCAGCACCGCCACCGCGGCGATTATGGCCGGCTCGAGCGCGTGGCCGGTTACAAGCCACGCGGCGAACGTCAAGGCCGCAACGGCGAAAACCGTAGGCACGAAGACGCCGGCTACCTTGTCCGCCAACTTCTGGACCGGCGCCTTGGACCCCTGCGCCTCCTCCACCATCCGGACTATTTGCGCCAGGACGGTATCGGCACCGACCTTGGTCGCGACGATCGTGAGGGCACCGGTCTGGTTCACGGTCCCGCCGACGACGGCGTCGCCCACCGTCTTCCTCACCGGCATCGGCTCGCCGGTCAGCATCGACTCGTCGACCGCGGAAACGCCCTCGGCCACGTCGGCGTCCACCGGCACGCGCTCGCCCGGCTTGACGAGCAGCCGGTCGCCGACCGCTACTTCCTCCACCGGGATGTCGCGCGTTTCGCCGTCCGCTATTTTATGGGCCACGGGCGGCGTAAGCTCGAGGAGCTTCTGGATGGCGGCGGAGGCGCGGCCTTTGGCGCGGTTCTCCAGCCAGCGGCCGAAGAGTATAAGCGTGATTATCATGGCCGCGGTCTCGAAGTAGTAGTGGCCGGTACGGCCGAAGAGCAGCTCGTACAAGCTGTACCCGTAGGCGGTGCTCGTGCCCATCGCGATGAGGGCGTCCATCCCCAGGATGCCGCGGCGGACCCCCCGCACGGTCTTGACGTAGAATTGCCACCCGGCCCAGAACTGCACCGGCGTCGCGAGCGCGAGCATCACCCAGCCGTCGTAGCGGAAGCGCAAAAACATCCCGATTACGAAGAGGGGCGCCGTGAACGCGGCCGCGAATATGAGCCTCTTTAAAGCGGGGGAAAGACGTCCCGTCGGAGTAACCGCCCGCTCCTCTTCGGCTTTGTATCCCAGGTCGCGGATTACGCCCTTAATTTCGGCGAGCGATACGACCGAGGGGACGTACTCGACGCGCGCCAGCCCCGCCGTCAGGTTTACGCCGATGGAGGCCACGCCGGGCAGGGCGCCGACGAAGTCCTCGACGTTGGCGACGCACGTCGCGCACGTCATCTCGCCGATGCGCAGGACCGCCTTCTCGGTCGGGACGTCGTAGCCGGCGCCGCGGACGGCCTTGACCAACTCGCCGAAGCGGCCACGGCCGTCGTCGTACGTCACGGTCCCCTTCTCCGCGGCCAGGTTTACTGCCACCTCTTTGACGAACGGCAGCGCGCGCAGCGCCTTCTCGTTGGTCGCTACGCACGTCGCGCACGTCATGCCGGATATGGGGAACGTAACCGTTTTCATGTTGATTCGCCGGATATTGCGGCCGGGCCCGCCGCGGGTATAATTATACCAAAAAAACCGCCGCGGCGGAATCGACCGCCGGCGGGGAGGTAAAAAAAGGGTAGGCCAAGCCTACCCTCCTCGGAGTCTCTAACGTCGTTACTCGGTCTTCGGTTCCTCGGGAGCCGGCTCTTCCATCCACGGGCAGGGGAACTTGCCGCCCATACCCGGGCCCAGGCCGCGCCCCTTACCCATACCGGGGCCGTGCCCTTTTCCGTAAGCCGCGCCGCAACACGGGCACTTGCCTTCCTCGAAGCCGCCGTGTTGCATCATCATGCAACATTTATGGCCGGGCCCGTACGGCCCCGCCTTCCCCGCGCCCGCGTACATAAACGCCCGCGTGACCGTGCACGCCGCGAGAAGAACGGCCAAAATAATTACGACGATCGAGACGACCTTGGCGAGCTTCTTCGGGCCGCCCTCGGCTCTCGCGGCTTTGAACCATAGAATGAAGCCGAAGAGCAACGCCAGGAGCTCGAGGGCCAACGCTATGTCCCAACCGTGCATGTCCTCACCACCTTTACTTGATCGTTCACTTAATAATAACATAAAAACGCTTCAGCCGGCCTTAAAATAAAAAAGGCGGCCCGAAGGCCGCCGAAACTTATAACGCCGTCGGTGCTAAGCGCCGCGTTCGGCCCACTTCCTCTTCATCATTTCGCCGCGCTCGAGGCCTTGAGGAAGACGAAAAACGCCACTAGGACCACCAACAACTCGACGCCCAAAGCTACTTGCCACGCGAACATATCTCCACCTCGCTCTTTACTTTTTAGACGGAACAGGCGGCGAAACGTTTAATAAACCGAATAAATACAGCGTTTCATTATAAAAAAAGGCGGCCCCGACGGGCCGCCCGTAGCCTTTTTAGTTTAATATCACACCGGCGCGGCGCGGCATTTCCTCTGTTTGCGGCCGGGGGGCGCCTCCTCTTGCGCGGCGTCGATGTCTTCGCGGACTTGCGTCATATAGCCGCCCCAGCGGCGCCACTCGTCCATCCGACAGGAGTGGATGAGTTGGCCCTTGTAGACGGTGAGGTCCGGGCAAGCGTCGCACATGTCGACGCGGCCGTCGGGCAGAACGTCCGGCGCCTGGATGATGCCGATGCTCTGGCCGTAGACCGGTTTGTAGAAGAAGCGGAACGGATTGGAGAAGAAACGGCGGCTAAGGCGGCGGACCTTCGGGTCGAAGAGGGCGGCCAGGAACACTTTCCGACCCAAACCGCATTTCCGCGAGTAGGCGAAGTAGCTGCCATGGAAGAGATGATACAACGCCTGCGAGAACTCGACGGTCTTGCGACCGACTGCCCCGTACCAGCCGTCGTCCGAGCCGACCATAAACCCAATAAGCCACTTGAAGGAGTCGTGGCGCTCGGTGCCGCCCAGGTACGCCGCGGCGTCGTACTCCGGCACGTTCTCCCTTATTATCCTGTACACGTCGTTCGAGGTGATGTTAAATTCCTCCGGCTCCTCCTCGGTCGCGTAGCCCAGTTTCTCCAACCCCATGTCGACTTCGCGGCCGCCGACCATGTACCGGACGCCCGGCTTCACTATCGCGCCGCGGTACGTGATGAACGTCTGGCCCTGAACGTATTTGATGTTCTTGATGCCCCACCGTACGAGGTCCGGGATCTGCTCGAAGTTATCCTTGTACACGGTGATGCCGAACGAGGTCGGGATGCCGCCCACCGCCGCCATTATATCGACGCACTGGTCGCGCAGCGGCAAGAGGCCTATCTCGTCCTTGCCCTCCCAGCCCTGGCGGTCCTGCATCATGTCGATGTGGAACGCGACGCCGGCCAGGCCCAGCTTCTTGAGGGTCCGTATCCGCTCCTCGGTTACGGCCTTGCCGTTGGTCAGGAGGTACGGCTTGATTCCCTGGAGGTGGATGAACTCGATAAGACCCTCGATGTCCGGGTGCGTGAGCGGTTCGCCTCCCGCGAGCGAGACGTTGTCGATGTTGCGGTACTCCTTCATCACGAGGACTTCTTCTTTAAGCCGCTCCAGCGGAAAATGGCCTTCCAGGTTCTGGCGGTAACACCCCTTGCAGTGGATGTTGCACACGTCGGTGACCTCGAGCCAACCGATGGGGTTGTCGTTTTTGGACCACGGGAAACGATAGAGCTCCGATTTACTAAGGCCGCACATAAGACCTCCTAGCCGAAACGTAAACAAAACCGGAACGCGATTTTACTAATAAATAATCCTTTAGGCAAGGATTTTTTCCTTGACGCCTCCTGCGGCGTATATTAATTTTTATTTCCCCTCCCGCGGTAAATTTTCGCCTTAAGCGATTACCATAAAGGGTGTATCGTCGTCTCTCAAACACGCGGTAAATCGTGATTTCCGTAACGCGCCGCGCCCCGGGCGAGGCATATGAGCGAAGAGCTAGTATTGGTAATCAACCCCGGCTCGACCAGCACGAAGCTGGCGCTGTTTCGGGGCGAGAGCTGCGAGGCGGAGGAGACCGTGCCGGCGCCGGCGGGCGGTGGCGCGTTGTGGGACCAGCTCGAGGGCCGCCTCGCGTCGGTAAACGGCTTCCTAAAAGAGCGGGGCGACGTCGCGCTCGACGCCGTCGTGGGCCGCGGCGGCCTTATCCGCCCCGTACCCTCCGGCACCAT
>DATKVX010000022.1 GCA_035529855.1 bacterium | reverse complement strand
TGACGTACGTCCTGGAGCTCTCGAAGGCATTAGGCCGGCTCGGCGTCGCGGTCGACCTCTACACGCGAGCTTTCGAGGGGCGCGCGCCGCTCGAGGCGGTGAGCGAGGGCGTCCGCATCGTCCGCGTCCCCTGCGGCCCGGACGGGTTTATCATCAAGGAGGAAATGCTCCCGCATTGGCCCGAGTTCGCGGACAACTGCGAACGATATATCGAGGACGAGGGGCTGACGTACCAGCTCCTCCACTCCCACTACTGGGACGCCGGCCTCGTCTGCCGGCTGCTCGCGCCGCGGCTCGGCATACCGTTCGTCCACACCTCCCACTCGCTGGGCGCCTGGAAGCGCGAGCTGATGGGCGGCGACCCCGCCGAGATGGAACGCGTCTACCATTTCGAGGAGCGCGTCGCCGAGGAGAAGCGCGTCTTCGCCGCCGCCGCCGGCATTACCGTCACTAACCCGGCGAGCGTAGAAAAGTATAAGGAATATTACGGCGTCGAGAGCGAGAACATGGTCGTCATCCCCCCCGGGGTGAACACCGCACGGTTCAACGCGGACGACGACGGCCGCGCCGTCGCCGGCACCGAGCGGCCGTACGTCTTCTCGCTCAGCCGCATCGACACCAACAAGGGGCTCGACTTCCTGATAAACGCGTTCGCGCGCGTCGCCCGCGAGGCCGAGCTCGCCCTCGTCATCGGCGGCGGCTCCGCGGAGCCCCGGGAGCGCGAAAGACTGGTGCTGGAGGAGCTCCGCGACCTGGCCGCGACGCACGGCGTCGCCGCGCGCGTCGCGTTTGCCGGCTACGTCAGGGACGACGACCTACCGTACTTCTACCGGCGCGCGCGGGCGTTCGTGCTGCCGTCGCGGTTCGAGCCGTTCGGCATGACGGCGCTGGAGGCCATGGCCTGCGGGACCCCCGTCGTCGCGACCAACCGCGGCGGCCTGGCGCGCTACCTCGACGACGGCCGCGACGCCCTCCTGGCGGACCCCTCCGATACGGAAGCGTTGGCCGCGGCAATGCTGCGGGCGGCGACGGATGAGGAGCTGGCCGCCCGGCTCGTCGCCGCCGGCCACGAGACGGTAGCGCGCGAGTTCACCTGGGAGGCTATCGCCGAAAAGCACGTCGTGTTTTACGAGAGGTTTATCTAAGCCGGCTTTTTATCCGCCGAGGCCCGAGGTAAAGGAGGACTTATGGCCGCGCCGCAGTGCATCTTCTGCAACTGGAAGATGGAGAACTTCGGCAACCAGAACATAGACGACAACTGCCCGGAGGAGTGCTCGGTTAAGCAGCTCAAGTCGCAGGCGACGCGCCTCAACCAGATGACGCTGGTGCAGGGCCGCAAGTTCAAGAAGCTGCTCGAGGTGCTCGAGGTCCCGCCGGAGAAATTCGACGCGGCCGAGAAGTAAGGTCGGAAGAGGGTCGCCGCGGCGCTCTCCCAAAAGATAGCTCGCTACCGACCGAATTACGCCCGAAGGGGTTTAGGGAGCGGGAGGATGCGTGTCCGGTTTTCGTAGAATTCCGGGGCCGTTTCTGAATCTGTTTTTACCGGGGGCCTTGTTTGCGGTGGGCGTCGCTTTCCGGTTATGGCACCTGGACGACCCCATCCGCTACGACGAAGCTTTCACTTACTTGTGCTACGCCGGCCGGCCCCTTTGGGACGCGCTGACGGACTACGGCGCGCCCAACAACCACTTCCTCAATACGCTTCTCGTACGTTTAGCAACGTCGGTTCTCGGCGAACGGGCGCCGCTGTGGCGACTTCCGAACTTGTTGGCCGGGGTGGGAACGTTAATCCTGGCCGGCGTAATCGCCAAACGGTGGTTCGGCAGAGGGGCGGGGGTCGTCGCCTTAGTTGTGGCGTGCATTTCTCCCTTAATGACGCATTTCTCGGTTTTAGCGCGGGGCTACAGCCTCTCGTTATTTTTCGGCTTAACGGCTTTGTATTTAATAGATATACGACACGAACGGAAAGGCCGCGGCCTCGTTTCAATCGGCGCGTGCGTATCTTGCACGCTAGCGTGTTACGCCGTCCCCACGGCCTTACTTTTCGTCTGCGCCGTTTTCGCGTACGACGCGTACCTAACGTACTGCGAACGCGCCCGGTTTACGACGTTACTGCCGGTATGGCTGCCGGCCGCGCTGTTGACTTTCCTTCTGTATCTACCGCCGTTAATCACTTCCGGGCCGGAAACGTTCTTCGCAAGCATCGGCGGCCCGTCCGAGCCACCCCTCTCGTTTAACGGCTTACAGTTTTACGGCAAGGCGTTACTGGACGAGAAAACGTGGGGCCCGGGCGGCGGGTGGTTTTGGCTGCCGGTCGCCGCCGTCGGCATCGTAGTAGGCGCCGCCAAACGCCCGGCCTATGGCGTGTTAGCGGCCGTCGGCGCATTGGGCAGTATCATATTACTCGCGGCAGGATTCAGGCCCCCGGCGCGGGTCTTTATTTACCTATTGCCCATCATCTCTTTCGGGGTCGGAGCCGCGGCGGAAGCGTTGTGGCAACGACTCCCCTCCCGCACTCCCGTTTTAAAGGGCACCGGCGTCGCGCTCCTCGTCGCGGCCGTGGCCGCCGTCGTCTTCGCCGAAAGCGGGCGTTACCTAAGTAATTCCATCCGGTCCGGCGCGGCTCCCGCGGCGCTACCCATGGTGAAATACCTCGCCGAAAACTACACCGACGATATCCGTTTAATAGCAACGGCGCCGTTGAACTACCCCTTGATGTACTATACCGAACACCTCGGATGCGACGAAATCCGAATAATAACGGGGCGTTCTCCCCGCGCGTTTACCTACGAAACGTTTATAGCGGTCCCCGCCGGAGTTCCGCTGCGGGAAGTCGTACGGGAAGGAACGC
>DATKVX010000021.1 GCA_035529855.1 bacterium | reverse complement strand
GTACCGGCCGCAGTTCTACTTCCGGACGACGGACGTGACGGGAACGGTCCACCTCCCGGAGGGCGTGGACATGGTGATGCCGGGAGACAGCGTGACGATGAAGGTGGAGCTCATCACCCCCATCGCGATGGAGAAGGAGCTACGGTTCGCCATCCGCGAGGGCGGCCGCACCGTAGGCGCCGGCGTCGTTGCCGAAATCGAAGAGTGACGCGCGCGCGAGGCGACGCGAATAAGTAATGCCGAAAAAGAGAATAAAGATCAGGCTCCGGGCTTTCGACCACCGCTTGCTGGACCGGTCGGTAGAGGAGATCTGCGCTACCATAAAACGAACCGGCGCGCAGGTATGCGGCCCCGTGCCGCTCCCGACCCAGATAAACCGGTACACCGTCCTCCGCTCGCCCCACGTAGACAAGAAATCGCGCGAGCAGTTCGAGATACGGACCCACAACCGCCTCATCGAGATCGAAGAACACAGCAGCGACACCATCGACGCGCTGACGCGGCTGCAGCTGCCCGCCGGCGTGGAAGTGGAAATTAAACTGTGAACGAGGCCCGCGTAAAAATGCCGCTCGGAATGTTGGGAAAGAAGCTCGGGATGACGACGGCCTTCGACGACGAAGGTCGGGCGTTGGCCGTCACCGTGCTCGAGCTGCCTCCCAACCGCCTTACGCAGGTCAAAACGCCCGAGCGCGACGGCTACGCCGCGGTGCAGCTGGGCCTGGGCGAGAAGAAGCGGCCCAACAAACCGGAGGCCGGCCACGCCGCCAAAGCCGGCGTCGCGCCGCCGGCCGCGTTGCGCGAGTTCCGGCTCGGCGACGCCGAGCCCTACAAGGCCGGCGACGTCGTCGACGTCTCGATCTTCGAGGGCGTCGCCGCGGTCGACATCCGGGCCCGGTCCAAAGGCCGGGGGTTCGCGGGCGTCATCAAGAGGCACGGCTTCCACCGCGGCCCCAAAACTCACGGCTCCAAGGCCTACCGGCGGCCCAAATCCATCGGCGCCTCCGCGACGCCCTCCAAGGTCTACAAGGGCAAGAGGATGCCGGGCCATATGGGCCACCGGTGGTTGACTACGGCTAACCTCAAGGTGTTCCGGCTCGACGCCGATAAGTCGCTTCTAATAGTGAAGGGCGCGGCGCCCGGGCCCAACGGCGGCCTGGTAGTCGTCTCGCCGGCGCGTAAAGCGCGCTAGGCGCCCGCGCCACAAGAAGTAAATGGCTCGTAATAAAGGAGGCACAAGAAAACGCCAAGGGATACGTTTAATATTCCCGTCTACGTTTTCGCCTACGCTCAACGCTAATAACGCTTATAGAGCGGCCACGCAACGGTTTGACGACGCGGAATCGCTTTTTCGGGCTGCCGGAGGAAACGAAAACCATTATACTGCCGTTATTTATATATCTGGTTTAGCCGTATAGTGTTTATTGACGGCGTACGTCTTAAAAATTAATCCCAGTGCCGGAATACCGACCAACCACGCTATTTTAGAACTTATTAAACTGAGCGGTTTTCTGGATTTGGCGGAAGCGGGCGACGAAACTGAACGGTTGAACGCGGCAGTCTCAAGGGTAGTCGCCCGTTGGCGAAACGAAGTACGTTATTTCGATGATAATGCCTTTATTAGGGCGCCTTCTTTGTTGCATAAAGACCCACCTAGCAAGTTCCGCGGGGACTTGGGTAAAGCTAAACAAGATATCGCAAGAAAGGTAATCGCCGCAGCGCGGGTTATACGCGATATAGGGGGTCGAAAATGGAAGAATTGAGAAATAGGGTCGTAAATGCATTGAGGGAGGCTTTCTCCACACCTCCTGCGGATATCTCAGTCGAAGAGATGACCCCCACCAAGTATATAATTCACGTAACGTGGGATGGTTTCTCCGAGGACCCGGAACCCGTACGGCAGAATAAGGTTTGGAGCGTGATTAACTCCCATTTCGGCGGCGATATGCAGGGTTTATTGCAAAACCTAGCGTTCGTAATAACGTGGACCCACGACGAGGCAGAAGCTTATACCGGGTCTGGTGCATAAAAGACCAACCATGAAAACGAAATTGATAGACCAGGTAGGACGTGAGACCGGCGAGCTCGAGCTCGCGGACAGCGTCTTCGCCGCGGACCCGAGGCCCGACCTCGTCCACCT
The DNA here is from genome assembly GCA_035529855.1 of bacterium. Lineage (NCBI taxonomy): Bacteria > bacterium. The sequence continues at coordinate 7,994 of DATKVX010000021.1, read as the reverse complement.
GTGCGTCGTGGCCCAGCTCGCGGCCAAGCGCGCGGGCGCGGCCAAGGTCAAGACGCGGGGCGAGGTTCGCGGCGGCGGCCGTAAACCCTACCGCCAGAAGGGGACCGGCCACGCCCGCCAGGGCTCCATCCGTTCGCCGCAGTGGCGCGGCGGCGGCGTCACTTTCGGCCCCCGGCCCCGCGATTACGGGAAGAACATCCCGCGCAAAGTCCGGCGCGCGGCGCTCAGGAGCGCGCTGTCCGATAAGGCCCGCGACGGCAAGTTGCGGGTAATCGAGGCCTTGAGGTTCGACGAGTACCGGACCAGGGGCGTCGTCGACCTGCTGGCGGATATGAACTTGCTCGACGCTAAGGTTTTATTCGTAATCGACGAAAAGAACGAGAAGTTCGTAAAATCCGCCGCCAACGTGCCCATCGTGAACGTGCGACACCCGGGTAACGCCAGCGTCTACGAGGTCGTCGAGGCCGACGAGCTCGTGATGACCGAAGCGGCGGCGAAAGCGCTGGAGCAAAAATTGGCGAAATGAAGGCGCCCCAGGACGTAGTGGTTCAGCCCATCATAAGCGAGAAGATGGAGTACCTCCAAGAGGTGCAGCGTAAGTACGCCTTCAAGGTACACCCCTCCGCCAATAAGATACAGATAAAGGACGCGGTGGAGGCCATCTACAAGGTTACCGTGACCGGTGTCAACGTCATGAACCGTTTGGGCAAGAAGCGCCGCGTCCGCTATACCGAGGGACGGCGCTCGAGTTGGAAGAAGGCCGTGGTTACCCTCAAAGAGGGCGACACCATAGAGTACTTCGAATAAAATTAACCGTACGATATGGCTATAAAGAAGTACAAACCCACGTCTCCCGGTCGGCGCTTTATGAGCGTCCGCTCCACCGACGGCTTGACCGACAAGAAGCCGGAGAAGCGGCTCGTAAAGGCCAAGAAGCAGCGCGCCGGCCGCGACGGCCAGGGCCGCATCTCGGTCCGCCACCGCGGCGGCGGCTCCCGCCGCAAGATCCGCGTCGTCGACCTGAAGCGGGCCAAAGACGGCGTGCCGGGCCGCGTCGCGGCGCTGGAGTACGACCCGAATCGCTCCGCGGACCTCGCCCTCGTCGTGTACGCCGACGGCGATAAACGGTACGTCGTCGCCAACCAGGGGATGAAGGTGGGAGACGTCGTGAACGCCGGCGCCGGCGCGGAGGCCAAAACCGGCAGCGGGATGCCGCTCCGCAATATCCCCGCCGGGACCGTGGTCTCGTGCGTCGAGCTCAAACCGGGCAAGGGGGCGCAGATAGCCCGCGCCGCCGGGACGTACTGTACGCTGCTGGCCAAGGAGGGCGGCGTGGGCCACGTCAGGCTGCCCTCCGGCGAAGTGAGGCTTTTTTCGCTCGAGTGCCGGGCCACGGTCGGCGAAATAGGAAACGCCGACCACGCCAACATTAAAATAGGCAAGGCGGGCCGCACGCGCCACTTCGGGATCCGGCCCACGGTGCGCGGCGTAGCGATGAACCCCAACGACCACCCCCACGGCGGCGGCGAGGGCAAGTCCAAGGGCGGCAACCACCCGCAGTCGCCCTGGGGATGGTTGACGAAGGGCGCCCGTACGCGCAAGAAGAAACATTCCGATAAATACATCGTAAGCCGGCGGAAGAAGTAGCCGGGGCGGCTCGAGCCGCGAGGAAAAGTTTTGGCACGTTCGACTAAAAAGGGACCGTACGTCGACCTCAAGCTGATGGCCAAGGTCAAAAAGGTCGAGGCTACGGGCGAAAAAGTCGTCATAAAGACCTGGGCCCGCCGTTGCACGATACCGCCCGAGTTCGTAGGCTACACCATCGCGGTTCACAACGGCCGGAAGTTCGTCCCCGTCTATGTAACGGAGGATATGGTGGGCCACAAACTGGGCGAGTTCGCGCCGACGCGGGTTTTCCGCTCGCACGGCGGCCCGACCGCTAAAACGATGCGGCTGAAGTAGTGATGGAGTTCAAGGCCAAACAGAAGTGGATTAAACTTTCGCCGCAGAAGGCGCGGCTGGTAGTGGACGTCGTCCGCGGCCTGGACGTCCAGAACGCCATCGACACCCTCAAGTTCATGCCGCAGAAGGCCGCGCCGCTGGTCAGTAAGGCGGTCCGTTCGGCCCTGGCCAACGCCCGCGAGTACAAGGGTGAGGATAAGCCCGACATCGACAAATTATTCCTGAAATCGGTGGCGGTGGACGTCGGCCCCACGTTGAAGCGCATAAAGCCGCGGGCCTACGGCCGGGCCCACCGCATCCGCCGGCGTACCAGCCATATTATGGTGGTGCTGGCGGAGAGAACGGAGGAGGAGTTGACCGCGGCGCGCGCCCGCGGCGAAGGGCGGCGGAAGGTAGGCGGGCGCGGGGCCCCGAAGGGCGAACCGGGGAAACCGGCCGAAGGCGCCCCCGAAGGACGGGCGGCGGCGCCCGCCAAACCCAAGAGGCCGCGCTTCCTGGGATTCAAAAAGAAACAGGACAAGTACGGCGCCAAGGTAAAAGGCGCGGGAGAGGCGCCGGAGAAACCCGCGGCCGAGCGCCGCAAAACCGAACGCGGAACCAAGCGCGGCCGCAAGAAGAAATAGCGGCCCGGGAACGGTATTATGGGACAGAAGACGCATCCGGTGGGCTTTAGGCTCGGGTATATCAGGACCTGGGATTCGCGGTGGTTTGCCAAGCGCGATTACGCCGCCAAGCTCCATCAGGACCTCGCCATCCGCGGCTACGTCAAGAAGAACTTCAGCAACGCCGCCATATCCCGCGTCCAAATCGAGCGGACGACGGACCGTATAATCGTTCACATCTGGACCGCCCGGCCCGGGATGATAATCGGCACCAAGGGCGCCCGCATCGCGCAGCTGCGGGAAGACCTCAAGCAGCTCGTCGGCGCCGACCTCGACGTCGAGATCCGCGAGATCGAGAACGCCGAGCTCGACGCCCAGCTGGTGGCGGAAAACGTCGCCGCCCAGCTCGAGCGCCGTATGGGCTTTAGGCGCGTCATGAAGAAGACGCTGGCCACCGTCATGAAGCTCGGCGCCAAAGGCTGCAAGATCCAGGTTAAAGGCCGCATCGGAGGCCGCGAGATGGGCCGCCAGGAAAGGTACTCCGACGGCCGCGTCCCGTGCCAAACGCTCCGCGCCGACATCGATTACGGCCAGGCGGAAGCCAAAACCGTATACGGCGTCGTGGGCGTTAAGGTGTGGATTTTCCGGGGCGAGGTGTTGCCCTCCGAGATAGCCGACCGGGAGGTTCTCGCGGAGCAGACGCGTCGCCCGGCCAAGAGGAAGCGGCGCCGCCCGAAGAAGGGCGGCTCGCGCGAGAGGTCGTAGCGACCCCAGCGTGCGGAGCGCGGATATATGTTGATGCCCAAGAGGACGAAGTGGCGCAAACAACAGCGGGGCCGCCGGCGCGGCAAGGCCACGCGCGGCAACACGCTCCAGTTCGGCTCCTTCGGCCTCCAGGCGCGCGAGGCGTGTTGGCTCACCGCGGCGCAGATCGAGTCGGCGCGCGTCGCCATCACCCGCCACGTCAAGCGCCAGGGGAAGTTGTGGATTCGCGTCTTCCCGGATAAACCTGTGACGAAGAAGCCGCTCGAGACCCGGATGGGTAAAGGCAAGGGCGCGCCCGAGTTCTGGGTGGCGGTCGTCCGCCCCGGCCTGGTCCTGTTCGAGTTGGAGGGCGTGGCGCCCGCTACGGCGCGCGAGGCCATGAGGCGGGCCCGGTACAAGTTGCCCATAAAGACGAAGTACTTGGAGATAGAGGAATAGTCTTGGCCCTGAAGAAGGAACGCGACGAGTTGCGTCACAAGACGGTAGAGGAACTGGAGATCTCCCTCCGGGACGCCAAGAAGGAGATGTTGGAGATAAGGACCAACATCGCCACCCGCAAGGAAGAGGACAACAACCGGAGCAAGATGCTCAAGCGCCGTATCGCCCGCATCCTCACCATCATCGGCGAGAAGCAGCACGCGGTCGCGGCTGCCGCCGCCGGAGATAATCGATGACCGCGACGGAAGAGATAAAGGTGCGGCGAGGCCGCCGGAAGGTAATGCAGGGCCGCGTGGTGAGCGACGCGGGGGACAAGGCCGTAGTCGTCGAAGTTGAGACGCGGAAGCAACACCCGCTTTTTAAGAAGATGCTCAAGAGGTCGAAGCGCTTCATGGCGCACGACGAGAACAACGAGTGCCGCGTGGGCGACACGGTCCGCGTAATGGAGACGCGCCCTTTGTCCAAACGCAAGCGCTGGCGCCTCGTCGAGGTGGTCGAACGGGCCAAATAAACCGGCATAAGAGCCAAAGTGATAATACCGTATTCGAGATTGGTCGTAGCCGACAACTCCGGCGCCAAGCAGGCCTCCTGCATCAGGGTGGTGGCAGGCTCGGGGGCCAAGCGCTTCGCCGAGGTAGGGGATACCATCGTCGCGACGGTTAAAGACGCGTCGCCCCGCGGCACCGTGAAGAAGGGCCAGGTGGTCCGGGCGGTCGTCGTGCGGACCCGCAAACAGACGCGGCGCTCCGACGGCTCCTACATCAAGTTCGACGATAATGCGTGCGTCGTAATAAACGAGGGCGGCGAGCCCGCGGGGACGCGCATTTTCGGCCCGGTGGCTCGCGAGTTGCGCGAGAAGCGCTTCATGAAGATAATATCCCTCGCGCCCGAGGTATTATAGGAAATGTCTCCCGAGAAAAAGAAGCGCTCCCCGAGTACGCGCGTCCGCTTACGCAAGGGAGATAACGTCAAGGTTATCGCCGGCAAGGACTTCGGCAAGACCGGTAAAATCCTGCGCGTGATACCCCAGAGGGGCAGGCTTATCGTCGAGGGCGTGAATTTCGTCAAGAAGCACTCCCGGCGGACGCGCGAAGACCGGGCCGGCGGCATCCACGAGATCGAGGCCTCCATTCACGTCTCGAACTTGATGTTGATATGTCCCAAGTGCCGGCAGACCACCCGCGTCGGCAACACCGAGCTCGCCGACGGCACGAAGGTCCGCACGTGCCGGAAGTGCGGGGAGGTCCTGGAACGCTAATTTCCGTCAGGTAAGGCCGTAATGAAACCGCGCTTGAAGAAGAAATACGAGGACGAAGTGGTGCCGGCGATGATGACCGAGCGCGGCTACCGCAACCGTTACGAGGTCCCGCGCGTCGTGAAGATCGCGGTAAATTCCGGCCTCGGCCGGTACCACGACGACATAAAAGTCTTCGACGCCGCCGTCGACGAGCTGGCCGCCGTAACGGGCCAGCGGCCCGTGGTCAGCCGCGCCAAGCGGTCGGTGGCGAACTTCAAGGTACGCGCCGGCATGCCGTCCGGCGTCCGCGTGACGCTGCGCCGCGACCGGATGTACGAGTTCCTGGACCGGCTCATAAGCTTCGCGTTACCGCGGGTCCGCGACTTCCGCGGCCTCGACCCCGAGAGCTTCGACGGCCACGGCGGCTATACGCTGGGCGTAACGGAACAGATAATATTTCCGGAAGTAGATTACGATAAAGTCGTCAAAATAACCGGGATGAACGTGACGGTGGCGACCTCGGCCAAGAGCGACGAGGAGGCGCGCCATTTATTGACGGCGCTCGGGATGCCCTTCGGCCGGCCCCGCGCGCGGCGTTGAGAGAGTTATGGCGAAGAAGTCTTTAATCGCAAAAGCTAAACGGGAACCCAAATTCGGAGCCCGGCGGTACAACCGCTGCCCGTTGTGCGGGCGGTCCCGCGCCTATCTGCGTAAATTCGATATGTGTCGGATCTGCTTCCGCGGGTTGGCGCTGCGGGGCGAGATCCCGGGCGTAATCAAGGCCAGTTGGTAGGGGCGGCGCCCCTCGGCGAGCGCCGTGCGGCGCGTTTAAAAGGTTGTTGTAAATGGTAATGACCGACCCCATAGCGGACTTGTTGACGCGGATCCGGAACGGGCTCCGCGCCGGCCACGAAAAAACCGACGCCCCCTATTCCAAGATCAAAGAGGAGATCGTTAAAATCCTCAAGGATGAGGGGTTCATATCGAATTACCGCGTGATCGACGAGAAACCGGCGTCCACCCTCCGCGTATACTTGAAGTACGGGCCCGATAAGGCCGGCGTGCTGCGGCGCATCGAACGGGTCTCCCGGCCCGGGCGGAGGGTTTACGCCGACAAAGAGGGTATCCCCCGCGTCATCGGCGGGTTGGGCGTGGCCGTCCTGTCGACGTCGCAGGGCATCCTGACCGACCGCGAATGCCGAAAACGTGAAATCGGCGGCGAAGTGCTTTTAAGGGCGTGGTAGCCGCCACCGGTTGATATGTCTCGCGTTGGAAAAAAGCCTATACTGTTGCCCGAAAAGGTGGAAGTGAGCGTCGACGGCCGGACCGTCAGGGTCAAAGGCCCCAACGGCGAGCTCGAGCGCGACCTACACCCGGCGGTGACGGTTGAGGTCGCCGACGGCCAGGTGTCGGTGAAGCCCGCCGACGAAAGCCGCGAGAGCCGGGCGCTGTGGGGGCTATCGCGCACGCTGGTGGCCAACATGGTAGAGGGCGTCTCGCAGGGATTCGCGAAGGAGCTCGAGATCGTCGGCGTGGGCTATCGGGCCGAGCTCCAGGGCAAGGCGGTGAAGCTTTCCCTCGGCTTCTCGCGGCCCATCACGTACCAGCCGCCCGAGAGCATCACCCTGGAGGTCCCGTCGCCGCAGGCGGTCGTGGTCCGCGGGATAGATAAGGAACTAGTGGGCCAAACCGCCGCGGAGATAAGGTTGCTTAGGCCGCCCGAGCCGTACAAGGGCAAGGGCGTAAGGTATAAAAACGAGCGCGTTAGGCGCAAAGTCCGCAAGGGGGCGCTGGGCGGCATAGGGCCCGGCGCGTAAGAGTAGCAGCGATGGTCCATCCCGGCAAAAAAGTACCGAGACGTCTAAGGAGGCACGGCCGCGTTCGCCGCAAGGTGAGCGGGACGGGGGATAGGCCCCGGGTGTGCGTCTTCCGCAGCCTCCGGCACATCTACGCCCAGGTTATCGACGACAAAGAGGGCCGGACGCTCGTCGCCGTTTCCAGCCTGGACCCGGAGCTGCGGGGTAAGGTGAACGGCGGTAACGCCGAGGGCGCCGCGGCGGTGGGCGAAGCGCTCGCCGGAAGAGCCGCCGCCCGGGGCGTTACGGAGGTCGTTTTCGACCGCGGCGGGTACAAGTACCACGGCCGGGTCAAAGCCCTGGCCGAGGGCGCGCGCAAGGGCGGCCTGCGATTCTAACGTCAGCTACGCCGAGACGATATGAACAGAAATAGAAGAAGAGAAACCGAAGAAGAACAACTATTCCAGGACCGCGTCGTGACTATCAACCGCGTCGCCAAGGTGGTCAAGGGAGGCCGGCGGTTCGGCTTCAACGCGTTGGTGGTCGTGGGCGACGGCGCCGGCCGCGTCGGCGTGGCGCTCGGCAAGGCCAACGAGGTCGCCGAGGCGGTGCGCAAAGGCGTGGAGTTGGCTAAGAAAAGCTTGTTTACGTTCCCTATCGTGGCCGGCACCATTCCGCACGAGGTGTTGGTCAAGAAGGGCGCGGCCAAGGTTTTGCTCAAACCCGCGGCGCCCGGAACCGGCGTTATCGCCGGCGGCCCGGTGCGCGCCGTAATAGAGTTGGCGGGCGTCCAGAACATCTTGACGAAGTCCTTGGGCTCGAATAACCCCCATAACGTAGTCGCCGCTACCGTCGCGGCGTTGAAGTCGCTCGTCTCTCCGGAGGACGCGGCGGCCCGGCGCGGCGAGTTGCCCAAACGCGCCGCGAAGAAAGCGGAAGCCGCCGTCGGAGCGGCCGAGGCGGCGGAGATAACCAAGAAAACCCGCATCGCCCGTCGCGTCCGGGCGAAGAAAGCCCGCGCCGAGGGCGAGGAAAAGAAAGAAAAGCAGGCCGCGGTAGACGCGCCGGCCGAGTCGCCGCCGGAGAAAGCCGCCGAGGGCGAGGAAAAGGAAAAGGCGCAGGCCGAAGCCGACGCGCCGGCCGAGTCGCCGCCGGAGAAAGCCGCCGAGGGCGAGGAAAAGGAAAAGGCGCAGG
>DATKVX010000020.1 GCA_035529855.1 bacterium | reverse complement strand
CCGGGTTCGGGTAATTCTGGAACAGGCCGAAAGACATCGGCTTGCCCGAGGGCGGCGTCGTGTTCTTCTTCTCGCCGTATCCCAGGATGAACTTGCCGAGGCCGTCCGCCACCGCCACCACGCGGCGGTTCCGCTTGTCGACCGTACCGCCCAGGTCTTCCCAGCTCGAGCCGGTCCAACGGTAGACGGAGAGATAGTCCTCGCGCGTGACTTCCAGGCCTTCGTACGACAGCGTCACCTCGAGCGGCTTCGCCAGCCGCGCCCACCCGGGACCGTATTCGTACGCCGGCCCTACGGTCTCGGGCGCCGGTTCTTCGCCGGCCGCGGGGGCGACCGCGACCGCCGCTACGACACCCGCCTTCTCAGGCGCCGGGACGACCGAAAACAACGTCGGCTCGGCTACGGCGCCGGCGGGTAACCTGAGCGACGCGCACTCGCCGCCCACCGTACCCCCGCCCGCCGCCAAGAAACCCGCGCTGAACTCCTTTTTGCCCGATACGATGTTGCCGGCTTCGTCGGCGGCGCGCCATTCGAACCAACCGGAACCGTTTTCGCCGGGCTCGACCACGAACGTGCCGATATAACTCTTCTTGGTCCCGGCCATCGTTACCGCGCCGGCGCGCTCCTCACCCCGGCGGGGAGTGAAGAATACGCCCGCGTCGGGCGCTCCGAAGAGATTTTCGTCGGCACCGACCAGCAACTCGATGTAATCGGGGTTAGCGTGCGGCCTCGCGACGCCCACGGCAACGCCGGGAGACCTGACGTCGTCGGTACCGTATGCCGAGTAGTTGAACCTTAGGCCGCTCCCGGTATCCGACACGTTGTTGATTATCATCACGAGTCCTTCGTACCGGCCGGGATTACGTACTTGGATTATACCCCTGTCTCCCGGAGAGAACATCGCCGAAGCTACGCCGGGTGTGCCGCCGAGGTCGGTCCAGGTCTTCCCGTTTTTCGTAACCAACATCGAGCCGCCCCAGTCTTTGGACTGCTCGGGGTTTGTGGGATGGCCTTCGAAAGTGAAGACGGCGGCGGGCCAGGCGGGCGTGCCCTCGAAATAGTAGAAGCCGTGGCCTAAGTGGTTCATCCAGTACGTGTAAGTCGGTTCGTGTTTAATCAAGGGCAACTCGGACCGGGCCCATTTATTCTGTAAACCTACTTCCGAGTAATCCCAGCGGTAATGTTTGCCGTCGTCCCGCGACTGCCCGGTGAACCAATTCCAGTTGGTCCAAGTTTCGAACGCTTTCTTAAAAGCGTCGCCGGGCACGTAGCTGTGTCCCGGGTTGTAGTAACGTATTACGTAATCTATGGAATCGACCGGGCCCCGGTTGACCTTCGGGTCGTTGGTATACCATTCATCTCCTCGGGCGAGCGCGCGCCAGACTTCGCGGGGAGTGAGGTCGCCCTCAATACGCTTCCACGACGGCGGCCGCCAATAGCGCCAACAGTAATCCCGCAAGAAGAAGTTGATAACGCAGGCGATGTACCCGCCGTCCCCGGTATTGTCGAGAGATCTCAGGGTGTTGGCGAGGAAAGTATTCATGCGGCCGCGGGGGTCGGCGGCGTTGGGGTATACCGTATCCTCACTCCACATGGCGCTGGCCTCGAGGTACCACGTGGGCGTCGCGACGTCGATCATAAACTGCGTAACGTGCATGAATTCGTGCGCCGAGATGACGGGCTCGCCGAAGCCGCCGCCCGGCGGCGCGGTATAGCTATTCCGCAAGTTCATGTAACCGGAAAAGTCGTCGCGGTACGTTTCCGGAAACGACTGGTCGCCGTACGCCAGGCCGCCGACGCCGCCGCTCAGTCGTCCCAGGTAAGCGTCCCAGCGGTCGTCGCCGCCGTAATCGCTGTCTTCGGAAGGCCACTCGAGTTCCTCATAGCGGTCCTTCAGCGGGAAATATTTCTGGTTCTCCGGGTCGGGATGGTAATACCACTTATCGAGGGAATACTGGCCGAAAGCCCTCTCCAAGTCGGCTCCCAATTTTTCGACGCAATCGGGAACGCCGTTTCGGTTGGGGTCCGACGGGTCCGTCAGTTTGTTTGGACCCTCGAGAACGTAATGGACTTTATAATTCCCTTCCGGCGTATCGTACGTGTGGACTTTGATGCCGCTGTAGCTGGAGTCGCCCCACGAACACCTGCGGTACCGTCGGAATAAGTCGTCTTCGTCCTTCCCCAAGCCACAAATTTCCCGCAGCTTAACTTTGACCGCCGGGTCCATCCGCGGCCAGCGCCGCCGTATCTCCATAACGACGGGCGTCCCGCAGCTCCACGGTTGCGGGGCGTACCATTCGCCGCGGTACGCCGCCGGGAGCTCGTCCCGATAACACTCGTAAAGCGCCATGAATTTATACATAAGCGCTTCGTCGCGGCTGAGCCGCCCCGCCTTCTCCGCAGCCTCTATCCTATAAGCGCTCGTATCCTCGGCGGCGCAAGGCCAGCCGCCGAAGGCCGCCGAAGCGACGCACGCCGTACCGATCCCGATCGCGAGGAGTTTTTTAACCATGTTTTCCTTTCTTCATTTTACGGCCCGCGGAAGTTTGCGTATACCACCCTATCGACCGCTAATATACGACTACGACGCGGTAGTAATAAGATTCGTATTCAAGGCGTTCGATCCATACCCGGCCTTCTTGTAATACGGTGCTCGTGAGCATGGTCCATCGGTTGTTCGCACCGCGGCCGTTGCCGTAAACGACGACCGACGCCATCTCACCGGCGCCGCTCTTACCCGCGGTACCGACGTGCAAAACGGGAACGTCTATGTAACCGCCGGCCGCCGTCACGTTAGCCTCGGAAACCTCGTATACGATACGCTGTATATTCGAGCTGTAGAGCTCGTCCCCGCAAGCGACGAAAAACCCGACCAGGAACGCGCCGACCACGGCCATCATAAAATATGCTTTCTTCATATCCGCCCGCTCCTTGGATTGACGTTAATTATGATTTTAATAATTGGATACGCCCGCGTCAAGCTATTTCGGCGCCGCTCACGACGCGTTGCTCGCGGCGAAATCACGCGCGAGCTACCGGTCGTGCCGCTCACGCCGACTCGCGGCATCCTTACTCGACCCCGCGGCCTTGCCGTACCCTGCGAGGAGGAGCGCGCGGCCCGAATTACCGACGGTTAAAAACCTCTTCACGAGCAGTTACGCCGTACGTCGTTCCGTACCGCTACAAGAAAGGGGCAGGGATAGTTCCCTGCCCGCGGAAGGTTCAAAGGATGTCGGCTATGGGCTACGAGGGGTCTTTGCCGATTAACCGTTCGATCTCGGTCGTGGTCTCTTTCCAGTTCTTGAATTTGTAGTCGGCGGGCTCTTTGACCATGCCGCGCATTTTATTAATCGCCCATACGCAGTCGCCGGTTTCGCCCAACCCGTAATAATCGAGCGCCAGTATGATGTACAAGTCGTAGCCGGTAATCGTCGGGGCCGCACCATCTTCGACCGCTTGTTTAAACGCGAAGGTTTGGCCGTCGAGTTTGTTAACCATGTACTTGCCGCGTTCGGCGGATAACCCGTACTCGTCTAAAGCTTCGTACGCCGCCGCCGCGCCCATGTAAATCACTTGCTTAATCTCAACCTTAGCGCCGGGTTGCTCGCTCACCATGATGGCGTCCTCGAAGACGTTGGCGGCCTCCTCCATGTTTTGCATCCGCATATAGGTCCAACCCAAGCCGCCGTGAGCTTCCGCGTAGTACGGGTCCACTTTAAGCGCGTTCCCGAACGCCGTCTCCGCCGCTTCGTAATCGGCGCTACGCCAGAGCCTCCAACCTTCGGCCGTCCACTGGGCCTGCGACCAGACTTGTATTTCTTGGTCTTCCTCGCATCCCAAACTCACGATTATCGCCGCGGCCGCAACCAAGAGCAGAAGTCTTTTTCCCATTTATGTTTCCTCCTGGGGATTTGTTTTTTTAGCTCGTTTGCTCCTTATTAGGTCTACGTTCGCCCGCGGCTTAGCGAGCTATTACCATCTTCTTGGTCGCGACGTCGGCGCCGGCACTCAGGCGGTACAGGTATACGCCCGCCGGCAGCGGCTTCCCGCCGTCGTCCGTCAGGCTGTACCGCTCCTCGTATACGCCGGCCTCCCGGACGTCCTTCGCTACCGTCGCGACGCGGCGGCCGCTCAGGTCGTACACCACCAGCTCCACTTCCGCGCGAGCCGGCAGCGTGTACTTGAAGACCGTATCGTCCCGCGCCGGGTTCGGGTAGTTCTGGAACAGGCCGAAAGACATCGGTTTGCCCGAGGGCGGCGTCGTGTTCTTCTTCTCGCCGTATCCCAGGATGAACTTGCCGAGGCCGTCCGTCACCGCCACCACGCGGCGGTTGCGCTTGTCGACCGTACCGCCCAGGTCTTCCCAGCTCGAGCCGGCCCAACGGTAGACGGAGAGATAGTCCTCGCGCGTGACTTCCAGGCCTTCGTACGACAGCGTCACCTCGAGCGGCTTCGCCAGCCGCGCCCAATTCGGGCTGAACTCGTACGCCCGCCCAACGGTCTCGGTCGTCGGCGCCCCGCCGCCAACGGGGACGGCCGCAACGGCTACCGCCGCCCCGGCGTCTTTCTCTTCGCTCGGGGCGATTAAGAACAACGTCGGTTTGCGTACGGCGCCGGCGGGGAGTTTGAGCGACGCGCTCTCGTTGCCGACGGTACCGCCTCCTGACGCCAGGAAACCGGCGCTGAAGTCTTTACCGCCCGAGACGATATTACCGCTCAGGTCCGCGGCGCGCCATTCCAGCCGGCCGCTACCCTTATCGCCTATATCGAGGACGAACTTGCCCTTGAAGTTTTTATTTCCCTTGGCCGCGGTTACCGGCACGATCTCCGCGCGTTTCTTGCCGCTCGCCGACGTGAAATAAACCTCTACCTCAGCTTTACCGAAGATTTTCTCGTCGGCACCGACCAGCAACTCGATGTAGTCGGGGTTGGTCTGCGTTACGCCGACGCCGGACGCCACCGCCGGCGGCCGGGTATCGCTAGCCTGGATGTAAGAATATTCGAACGGCAGAGAGTCACCGTCGAAAGAAACGTTGCTGAATATCGCGACGATGGCCTCGTACTGGCCGGGATTGCGGATCTGGATTATCCCTTTATCTTCCGGCGTAAACATCAACGTCGGTTGGCCCTGTTCGCCTTTCAGGTTGGTCCAGGTCGAGCCGTTCTTCGTAACGTAGATGGCGCCGCCCCAGTCTTTGCTTGGCGGGTCGTTGCTCTCGTCGCCGGCGAAAGTGATCAGGGCTTGCGGCCAAGCGGGCGGTCTATCGAACCGGTAGAAGCCGTGGCCCAGGTGATTCATAGGTGCCGTCGGCCTAAACTTCACCAGCGGCAACTCGCTAGCGCTCCACGTATTCTGCGGGTTAACCGCAATGAAGTCCTTCCCGTATTTATAGTGTTTGCCGTCGTCGCGTTCGCCGGTAAACCAGTTCCAAGTCGTCCAATATTCGAACGTATCCTTGAATATGCGGCCGTCGAGGTACTGGTATTTCGGACGGTGGAGTTGGATCAGGTACCCCATCGCCTCTTTGCTTTCGCGGTTGACGGTGGGGTCGTCGGTGTACCACTCGTCGCCCTTGGCCAAAGCGCGCCAAACGTCGCGCGGGAACCACCGGTCCTTGCGAGGGACCCACTCCGGCGGCTTCCAGTAGCGCTCGGCCCAGTCGACGAGGAAGTAGTTGATAATCACCGAGCAGTAACCGTTATCGGTTGTAGGAGCGTCGATAGGTTGCAACGTATTACCCAGGAAGCCGTTGGCGCGGCCTATAGCGCCCCGGTCGCCGGGGTAAGCTTCCTCCTGGCCCCAGGTCGCCGTAGCTTCGAAATACCACCGCGGTACCGCCGTCGGCGAAGATTCCACCACGTCGTACATGTACTGGACGCCGTGATTCGACTCGTGGGCAACGGTAACCTTTTCTCCCACCGGGTCGTACGTGCGTTGCTCCAAGAAGTACGGCGTGCGGTCGTCGCGGAAGGTCTCGGTGAATTCAAACGGGTCGCCGGTCGTCATACCGATTACGCCGCCCGTGAACTGGCCCAGGTAGATATCCCAGCGGTCGTTGCCGCCGTAATCCCAATCCTCTTCGGGCGGGTACGGGAGTCCGGGATAATAGTCTTTGAGCGGCAAATACGCTTCTTCGCGTTTTTGGCCGGGGGGCGGCTCGAACCAATTATGCGCCCACCAAACTTTCCAGGCATATTCCGCGTCGCGGGCGTAATTCTCGATTATGTCCGGCACGCCGTTCTGGTTTAAATCGTTCGTGTCGAGGATGCGGTGGGACCCTTCCAATACCCAGTGGATGCGGAAGTTCTCGCCGCCGTCCTTCTTCCGCGAGTCGTAGTGGTAGACGGTGAAGCCGCCGTAGTTGGCGTAGACGGTGAAGCCCGGTAGGTTCCGGTACCTGGTCCCGCCGTCGCTCGGCCCCGGCTCAAACAAAACGCCGCATACCTCGGTAATCTTATTTTTAATCTCGGCCCTCATGTAAGGCCAGCGGTTCATAAGCTCGAGGTATACCGGCGTACCGCTCACGGGGTCTTCCGCGTAGTACTCGGCGCGGTATCGCGCCGGCACTTGCTCCAGGCCGGTCGGCGAGAGCGCCATAAACCGATACATCAAAGCCGTATCGTAATCGATCTCGCCCCGCTTCAACGCCGAGTCGATTTTGTATTGGATGGTGTCTTCCTTGTCGGCCAGCGAGCCCGCCGTAGCTCCCGTAGCGCCGACGAGCAACGCCGCAACGGCCAACGTTAAAATAGTCTTCCTCACTGTATCATCCCCTTTGCAGAACTTTTAAAAGCTCTCAGGTTCCCTGCCGGGAATATGCTTTCCTATTTACCTTAACGGTTATCATATCACCATTATAGTGTCAAGCTTTTTTTAAGACCGCAAACGCCTCATCGACGGCTATTAACCTAACCGTTCCTCGGCCCTCTCCCGGACGCGCGCGAGCGCGGCCAGTTTTTTCTCTATCTCGGCCAAACCGCCCTCGAAACGCGCGCGTTCGTCGGCGTTTTCAATACCGGCCAGGTTTATCCGGATGTTGTAACCAGCGGCTCGAGCCGAGACCTCAAGACATAACGCGCCGCACGCCACGTCCGATACCGCGCTCCTCGAGCCGTGCTCGGCTAAGGCCGCCCCCGCCTCCAACGCCGCGACCGCCGTACGGGCCGTCTCCAACGGCACCGCGGCGGCGCCGATGGTCGCTTCCTCAATCGCGGCCTTCCGCGCCTGCTGTTGGCTTTCGTCCTCTTTGGCCAACTTAAAGGCCGCCATTACCTTTTCGAACGAAGCCGCGTCCTCGTCGATCAACTCGGTGAACCTGCCGCGCATAGGCTCGAGCGCCTTGAGCGCCTCTTCTATCGGCGTTTTATCCTCCGGTTTCTTTTTACCCATCGTTATCTCGCCGACCATCGTTAAAAGCGACGCCCCCAACGCGCCGGCCAACGCCGCGACGCTACCGCCGCCCGGAACGGGGGCCGAGCTGGCCAAGACGTTAAGGAATTCTTCTATTCTCCGGCCGCCATAACCCATGGTCCTACCTCCGTTTAAGTAGATGCGTCAGCGGCCCCGTCGTATGCGAATAATAATCATTCCTATTACTAATATAACCGACGACCGGGCCCCTGTCAAGGGGTTTTTTCGTATTTAGACGTTTCTCCGGCAGGCTAAAAAACACCCGTTTTCAAAAGCCGTCTGCCGCTAACTCTTCCCCGCAAGGGCTGGAGCACCCGCAACGCGAAGCGCGAACCAACCGCCGTTACGCCTCGCGTACCTGTTCGCCGTCGCGGAAGAGGTACCGCTTGATTTTTCGCGTCGTCGTTTTGGGAAATTCTTCTTTACGGATTTTTATAATTTTTACGCGCTTGTAGTCGGCCAACGAGCGGCAGCACCCGGCGACGGCCTCTCGCACCCGCCCCTCCACGAACTCGTCCGTAAGCGGTACGCCGGCGCGACGCGCTTCGCCCTCCAGGTACTCGTAATCGGGGTAGACGACGGCGCCCACGACTTCCCGGCCGCTCGACGGGTCCCGCATCGCCATAACCGCGGCCTCCGCGACCTCGGCCGCGGCCCCCAGCTCCGCCTCCACTTCCTCGGGGTAAACGTTCTTACCCGCCGGCGTAACTATCACGTTTTTAATACGGCCCGTTATGTAGACGTACCCGTCGCGGTCGAGCCACCCCGCGTCGCCGGTATAGAACCAGCCGTCGCGGAGCACGCCGGCGGTCAACGCCGGGTCTTCGTAATAACCGACCATCACGTTGTCGCCCGCGACGGCCACCTCGCCTACGCCCTCCGCATTAGGCTCGTGGATGCGAACGCGGACGCCGGGGACAGTAAGGCCGCTCGAGGCGAACTTGATTCGATGGGGAACGTTCACGGAAACCACCGGCGACGTCTCCGTCAGGCCGTAGCCTTGCAGGAGGTTCAAGCCGAGGTAATAAAAAGTGCGCGATACCTCGGCCTTGAGCGGCGCGGCGCCGGAGATGAACATCCGGACGGTATCCAGCCCCGCTTTCTTCCGCATACCGGCGAAGAAGGACCGGCCCAGGTTCGCCCCCGTGAGGACGTGGGCGCAGCGCGTGAGGCCCATGAAAGTTTTAAAGAGGACGCGTTGGAGCGGCGGCGCGTCGCCTACCGCGCGGCGCAGGCCGGCTAGCATCTTCTCGTAAAGCAACGGGACGCCGCACATCATCGTCACGCCGGCGTCGCGGACGTCCTCTATTATCTCTTTGGACTTGAACGAACGGGCGTAGGTTATGGTACACCCGCCCGAGATCGGGATGAGCATCCCGGCCGTCGCCTCGAAGGTATGGTGAAGCGGCAAGAGCGACAAGAAGACGTCGTTCTCGTCGAAATAGAGCGACCGGTATACCTGGTCGACGTTGGCGCCCAGGTTGCGGTGGGTCAACATAACGGCCTTGAACGCGCCCGTCGTGCCGCTGGTAAACAACAATACGGCAAGGTCGTCCAACGAGACTTCCCGACTCAGGTACTCCTCGCGACCCGCGGCGTCGTCGCCCGTCGCCAGCGTCTCGAGCCATCCCCGGCTCGAGCCCTCGACGCCCTCCTCCATAGAAACCAATTCCCGCAATTTGGGAAGGCGGCCTTTAAGTTTCTCAATCGCCCCGAGCGACGACGGCGACGATATCACGAGCTCGACCTTGGCCTTCTCCAAGATGCCGGCGAGCTCTTTTTCCTTCAGCTGCGGGTCGAGCGGTACGCATACCGCCCCGCCGCCGGTCGTCGCGAGGTACGCCACGGCCCACTCGTATCGGTTCTCGCCGACGACGCCGACGGGCGTCCCGGCCAGCACGCCTATCTTCGCAAGCGCCGCGCCCAGGCCGACGACGTCGTCGTAGAGTTCGTCGTACGTAACGCGCGAGAACTCGCCGCTCGGCAGGCGCCGCTGCGCGAAGACGCGCCGGCCGAACTTATCGCGGGCCCGCGCGACAAGCTCGAGCGTCGTGTAAACGCCGATACCCAGGCGTATCCCTTCGCCCATTAGGTCAACCTCGTTCGCACGTTAACAGGAGTTTACGGGAAAGCTAATACCCCGTCAAGGGTTTTCTGCATACCCGGCTAACCGGAGTCGCCGGGGAGCCGTTACTCGGACGGCGACCCGACTTCGCCGTCGACTACCGGCAACTTTATTACGCCTTTAAAGACCAGACGACGGTAATAAGCCCCCAGGCCGACCAACAAATACCCCGAGGTCCAAAAGAGCGCCGCCACCAGGCTCCCGGCGGGGCCGTGCTGGCCGGCTTCGGTGAGATGCCAGTGGATGGCGTCCCCCACGGCGTAGAAGATAAGGCCGACGGCGAGTTGCGCCCACGGCCTCCCCATGCCGCGGCCGCCGTATACGGCTATTACTATCAACGCGAGCGCACCCAGGACGAAATCGGCACTTACGACGAAACAATCCAAAAAACATTCGCCCGGCGTAAGGGCCGGGTTGCGAAGCGCCGGGACCAAAACGAAGTTTACCGTCACGATGAGTGCTAACGCCGCCGTCGCGAGCGCCCCCGCGACGGCCTGCGGCGATACCCGGCGGGGCCTCTTGACGACTTTGATGACCAAGGCCGCGACCAAGAAAGCCGACCCGATGCCCCACAAGAGGTCCGAGTATAAAGGATACTCGGGCGAAGGGTCCGGCCCTATAGCGTGACAGGAATTAATAACCTCGCCGCCGAACCAACAGAGGGTGCCCGCCGACAAAAGCCCCCACGCGGAACGGAGTACCGGTACCCGGCGCGCCGCCCAAAACGCGCGGACGACGAAGAAGGCCGCGACCGCGGCAGAAATAGTAAGCGCCGCGGCGATGGTAAAAGGCCGGTACGGCCCGGCGGCCGGCATTATTATGACGCCGACGGCGAGCAGCACCAACAAGGATAGCATCGCCCAAATGTAAATATTGAGCCGCCGCATATTACCTTCCGACCAAGCGTAACACGGCCGCCGCCCGGCGGCAACCGTAATCCCTAATTACGAAAACCCCGGCCTTCAGGCCGGGGTCGTCGCCCTGCTCGATACATATCTCTTTATTACCGAACCACGACCATCCGCTTCGCGGCCGTGGCGCCGCCCGCCTCCAACCGGTACGTGTATACGCCCGGCGCGAGCGTTGACACGTCGACGGCCAGCTCGTTCTCGCCCGCTTTGGCCTGACCCGCGAACGGCGTCGCGACTTTGCGCCCCGCTATATCGTAAACCGCGACCTTGGCGTCGCAGGCCGCCGGCACCGAGAACGCTATCGTAGTAGCCGCGCGCGCCGGGTTGGGCGCGTTCTGCGCCAGCGCGAAGGAGGCCTTGGCACCCGACTGCATATCCACCCGGGCCGGGCCGTGCAGCGTCCCCTTGCCGTTCAGGTCGACGTCCTCCAGGTAATAGTTATAGCTCTTCCCCGCCTCGACGACGTCGTCTACGAACCTATAAGGAGACTTGCCGACGATGAGCGCGTCGTTGATTTTGACGCGGCCTTCGTCGCCAGCGCCCGCCGCGTCGCGGTAGAGGTTAAAGCCGGCGTGGTTGTACTCGCCGGCGGTAGCCCAGGTCAATACGGCGCGGCCTTCGCGCGCGTACCCGTCGAAACCCGCGAGCTCAACGCCGACGAACTTCCTCATGTAATCGAGGAACCACATGAAGACGCCCTCGTGCTCTTTGCACGTCGGCTCGATCAGCGTGTCGGGCGGCCCGAAGCCACCCTCGGTACGGGTATTCACCTCGAAGCACCAACCGTATATCTTGTTCTTCTCCGCCGTCTCGCCGAAGTGGTAGTCGATAGACCCGCCGTTGACCGGGTAACGCAACGTCTCGAGCGACGTGCCGACGAGGTACCGGCTGCCGAGCTTCGTGTTCATGCCGTTGCCGATCTCGAGGAAATAGTTCCGCTCCGGGTTGGGCGCCCTCTCGAGGGTATCGTAACAATAGGGTATGAGTAAGTATTCGCCGTAGCTGTGGTAGTCCAGCGCGAACTTGAAGTCCACGTCCTTCATCAGGTTTCGTATGGCGGTAGTCTCCGGCTCGCTGAAGGCCGCGGGGCCGCGGTACGTAGTGGAGGAAGGGTTGGGGCTCGAGCCCCGGTCGTCGTAACCCCATTTATAGCTGTAGTTGCGGTTGATGTCCACGCCGTATACGCCGCCGCCGCTGTCGCGGCGATTCTTCCGCCACCAATAAGAGGGGCTGCCGCCGCTGTTGTTCTCGACGTATACGTGGCCGTCGGGGTTGGCCATAGGCATAAAATAGATCTCGTAGTTGTCGACGTAATACTTGATATCGGGGTTCGTCGCGTAACCCTCCAGGAGTACTTTTATAAACCGTAACGGTATCTCGACCGTCATCAGCTCCCGGGCGTGGTGATTACCTACGACGAAGAGCCTGGGCTCCTGCTCGCTCTGCGCCGGGTTGTCCGAGACCTTCAAGCACCACATCTCGCGGCTTTCCCACGTGTCGCCGACGTCGTAGAGCTTGCAAATACTCGGGTACGCGGTCTCCCGCTGCTTCAGCTCGTCCAACATCTCCTGGTAGGTATGGTAGAGCCCGAGGTCGGGCGGCAAGGCCGCGATGCCGGCGCCGGCGTCCTCCGCGATTACCTCGATTCGGTAACCGAGCTCCTGCAAACCGGCGAGTTCCTCCGCGGGGGCGATAACGTCGACATACCCCTCGCCCCCCGAGCATACGTCCATGCCGGCGGCCAGGATATCACGTTCCATCGCGGCCGCGGAGTCGTAGTACACCCTGGCCCACGTAGGGGCTTGCACCGCGTACGCCGCGGCCGCTAAACCCAACGCCGCAACGATAATGATCGCTTTTCTCATCATCCACCTTCTCGTCTCAGGCCGGCCCTGCGCCGGCGTAAATTTAATACCGTAAACCTGACATATTATAACATATTTATCGACGTCCGCCAACGGTCCGCTTTTGCCGCGTACCCCCGCATCCGCGGACGAACCCGGACGGCCCGCAACGCTACGGCGCCGGGTCGGCGGCCGCGGCTACGGGCAGCGTCAATTCCGGATATTTATATAAAAGTCCTCCCGAGGTGGAATAGCGGCTGACGGCGTCGCTGGCGGCGACGAATACGAAGCCGCCTTCTTCGTCGAGCTCGACGTCCGTCGGAAAGGGTAAGCCGGTCAATACGAACTTCGCGGCCTCCTTCGCGTTACCCGTACCCACCACCCCCCGCGGTAAAGCCGCCAGCCAACCCTTCTCGTAATCGACGACGAAGACGCAATTCGCGGCGCGGGACGCGACGGCACAATATGGGAAGTCGAAGCCGGTGACTTCGGCCTTACGCTCGCCGGCGCCGCTGACTTTCACGACGGCGCCCGCGCCCTTATCCAAAACCCACGCGCCGCCCCCCGGGTCCGCGGCGACGGCCCACGGAACGTCGAAGCCGCCGCACTCGGCCAACTTTACCCCGCCGACGCCGACGGCGCCCGATGCGTCCGCCCGCAACTTCACGACCCGCCTTTGCAATTCATCCGTTACCCAACAATCGCCGGTATCCGATACCAACGAGACCGAGCGCGGCGAGCGGAAGCCGGTTACGGTCGCGAGGACTCCCCCGTTCGCGCCGAGTTTCAACACGCGGCTGTGGGAGCGGTCCGCGACCCAGCACGCGCCGTTGCGCTGGTCGACCGCGATGGAAGTCCCCCGCCGGATGAGCGGCTCTCCTACCGTCGGCGTCTCATATACGACGCTCCCGGCACGGTCGAATTTCCGAAGTTTGTTGACGTAATAGTCCAGTACCCACGCCGAGCCGTCGCGCCGGTCCACCTCTACGCAGTTGGGCTTAAAGAAGAACGGGAAATTGCCGACGGTGAAAAGTTTTTCGCCGCCGTAATCGTAGACCTGAACGACGTTATTCGGCTGGTCGATAACCCAAAGCCGGCCGCTGGCCGGCGCCGGCGTCGGCCCGTCGTCCTCGCTGCAACTCGCCGCGAACGCGAGGAATAATACCCCGCATATAACACCAGGCAACGTTACCTTATTACGATTCATTGGACATCCCCACCTTTCACCTCGAAATTACGTCAACCGGAGCCGGCTGTCAACTACGTTTCTATACGCCACCCGCTTCCGCCCCAGCCTTAATACTTCCCGCCGGGGGGCCGCCCCGAACGCGCACCCCGCCGCTCGCCAGTAGCGCCTCCGCCGTTAAAAGTAGTAACGCCGCCGCGGCTAACGGCGCCTGCAGCGGCACGGAGGCGCGGCCCCTCCCCGCCGGCGCGTGGCGCGTCACGACAACGTGCGGAAAGAGCCGCCGCAATCCCTCCTCGCCGATAGTCCTCGGGTCCGATTCGGGCGAAGCGAAAGCTCGAGCCGGCGCGAACGCCGGGTTCGCGCGCGCTAATGCCCTCAACCTCAAATCCAACGCGAAGCCGACGAAGGCCGGGGACGTAAGGAGGTCGGTGTACCGCGGCACCGTCGGCGTACATATTAAAAATACTTCCCCCTTGCCCATACGGCGCGTAACGGCGAAAGGCAACCCGGGCGACGTCGCCGCCGCCGCGAGCCAAGGCGCCGTCGTCTCCAACGCCGCGACGCCCGCCGCCTCGAACGTCCCCGCCGAGGCGGCATAGGGCAAGACGCCGCCGTCCGCCGAAACGCGAGCCGGCACGAGCTCGAGCGGCGACAGCGTCGTAACGTCGTCGAATCGACCTCCCCCGGCGTCGTCCGGCACCACGACGACGACGGTACCACCTTCGGCCAGCGCGCGGCCGCGGGACGACCCCCGCCACGCCGACAGCGGCATAACGTATATCCCCGGTAACGACGCCGGCGCGGCGGCCTCCTCGCACCCCGCCGCCGCCAACGCGGCCCGCCACGAGCGAGCCCCCGGCGTCGCCGGCGCCACCTCGCACGCGACGCCGGCCGCCTCGGGAACGAAAACGTCGACGCGGTCGTCGAACGGATAACCGCCGCGACAAGATAATTCGTGCCTGCCGCCTTCCGAGAAGGGGACTCGAGCCGTCGCCCGGGCCGCGGCCGGCACGTCCCCTACGACGACGCCCCCAGCCTCGAGCGACGCCGGCCTCGGCCTGCCATATTGTGATACTTCCACGTTCACGTTAAAAAACTCACCCGCCCCGGGCGTCACGCCAAAGCCCGCGAGAGCCACGTTCCAAGAAGGCGTCGGTTCGGACCTCACGTCGTAAAAAGTAACGTACGCGTCGCGCGGCATAGCCGAAGCAACGGCGTCGACGTCCTCGAACGCCGACAGCTGCATATCCGTAATGACCGCGAGCTCGGGGCGCCGGCCGCGAGCGTCGGGCGCGGCCCATAAGGACTTCGCCGCGGCCAGCGCATCGGCGACGTTCCCCCCGGCCGCCGGCGGCGGCGATATCGTCGTGGCGGCGTCGCGAAGGTTTTCCCAAACGACGTCCGCCGGCCCGCCGGTCCACAAGACCGCGCCGAGGTCGTCCGGCCCCGCGCCCGCCGCCAACGAGCGGGCGTAACGGCCAGCCCGGGCCGCCCGGGTTTCGCCGTCCTCGACGTACGTCATGGACGGCGAGTTGTCGACGACGACGATTAGCGCCCGCGGCGGCGCGGACCCCCCGGCCGTAAAACGCGGGCCAGCGACGGTGAACACCAATAAAAGGATGACGGCGACCCGAACCGCCAGCAATAATATTTCGTACCACCTCGGCCGGCGGCGAGCCCGCCGCTCCTCGACGGTTTTAAGCAGCTGGACCGACGGGAACCTGAGGCGAAGGCGCACGCGCCTTTTAACGAGGTTCAATAAAAAAGGCAGCGCCGCCAGCGGCAGGAGCAAAAGGTAAAGGGGGTTCAGGAAGGATATCATAACGGACCCGGCGTCTACATCATCGCCTGGCGCTTACCGAGGTACGAAACGAGTACTTCCGCCGGCGGCCGGTCCGTAACCACCGGCACGTAATCAATATCGTGGGCGCCCAACTCCAGGCGGTAGTCGCGTTTTAAGTTCGCCAGCGCGTCGAGGTAGCCGTCTCTGAACCGCGGCCCGTCGAGTTCGACCTCCTCGGACGTCTCCATATCCTCGAACGTCGCCGCGTCGCGAAAGGGGAAACGCTCCTCCGCAGCGTCGAGGACGTGGAATAAAATGACCTCGTGTTTGCCGCCCCGCAGGGCGCGCAGGCCGTCGAGGACGCGGCCTCGCAGGTCCCACAGGTCCGTGAATATGGCGAACAGGCCGCGGCGCGACGCGCGTTCCGCGAGGGTGGCGAGCGCCGCGTACAAGTCGGTCGTACCCTCAGTTCGCGTTTGTTCCAGGACTTTCAATATGGCGCGAAAGTGCTGCCGGCTCGAGCGCGGCGGGACCACCTCCCGGACGCCGGCGGAAAACGTCGCCAGGCCGACGGCGTCGCGCTGACCGAGGGCGAGGTACGCCGTAGCCGCGGCCAACGTCGCCGCGTAGTCGAACTTCGTCAACGGTCCGTCCGGAGGATACCCCATGCTGGCGGAGGAGTCCACGCACAAGTAGAAACGCAGGTTCGTCTCCTCCTCGAATTCTTTGACGTAATAGCGGTCGCTGCGCGCGAAAGCCCGCCAGTCGACCAGGCGGAGGTCGTCGCCCGGTTGGTAGGAGCGGTACTCCGAGAATTCGACCGAGAACCCTTTGAACGGGCTGCGGTGCAGGCCCGCGAAGAGCCCCTCCACCACCAAGCGGGCCCGCAGGCCGAGCCCCTGGACCGCGGCCAGCGTTAAAACGTCGACGAATTTGGGGAAAGGCATAGTCGGTCGGCTGCTAAAATCGGGCCCGCGTAAGCCCCTTTAAACTTCGAGCCGCTTATAAACCCAATTCCTCCCGGACGCTCTGCATCCCTTCCAGACACAACCCCAGGAATTCTTCGAGCGTAAGGCCGAGGTCGACGCAGCTCGCGATCTGGTCGCGGTCGGCGCCGGCGGCGAACCGCTTCTCGCGGAAGCGCCGCATCACGAAGTCGACGTCGCAGGCCGCGACGGATTTCTCGGGGTGCATCAGCGCCGCCGCCACGATCAAGCCGGTGGCCGGGTCCACCGCCAGGAGGGCTTTCTCGAGCGCGGCCTCGGCGGCCTTGTGCTTATTATGCGCCATAATCGCGTCCGTGACGCCCGGCGGTAAATCGACGTCGCGCAGCATCTCGAGCGTGGTCGGGCCGTGGCGCGCCGGCTCGTCCTTCGTGGCGTCGTAGTCGAGGTCGTGCAGCAGGCCGGCGAGCGCCCAAACTTCCTCGTCTTCGCCCAGCCGCCGGGCCACCGCGCGCAACGCGGCCTCAACCGCGACCATATGCTTTATGATGTTCCGGTTACGTACGTTCGCCTGGACCAGGGCCCAGGCCTCCGGCCGCTCCATACCGACACCTCAACGCGAAACTTA
>DATKVX010000019.1 GCA_035529855.1 bacterium | reverse complement strand
GGCGAGGTCGGCCTCCATCAGCTCGAGCGTGGCCTTCAGGCAGTCCGGCATGTACATCATCGGCAGGACCGTGTCCTCGCGCACGAAGCACTCGTACGGCTCGCCCCGGACCGCGGCGTAGTAGATAGC
The DNA here is from genome assembly GCA_035529855.1 of bacterium. Taxonomy (NCBI): domain Bacteria; species bacterium. Next base: position 13,019 of record DATKVX010000019.1, on the reverse strand, counting down.
GACGGCGTAGTCGGTGGTGCCGCCGCCGGGCGGCGTCTCCGCGGAGATGATGCCCGGGTAGCGGAGGCCGCGGACGTCCAGGCCGTACTTGTGGAAATAGTAATCGCACACCAGCTCGCCCGCCACCTTGGTGACGCCGTACATAGTGCGCGGCTTGAGGACCGTCTCCTGGGGCGTGTTGTCGCGGGGGGTCTCCGGGCCGAAGGCCGCGATGGAGCTGGGGACCAGGACCTGCGCCATCTCGCGCTCGCGCGCCACCTCCAGCACGTTCAGCGTCCCGTTCATGTTGACGTCCCAGCACCGCATCGGGTTCTGCTCGCCCACCGCGGAGAGGATGGCGGCCATATGGACGACGGCATCGACGTCGTACTTGTCGCACACCCGCTCCACGGTGTCGCGCCTGGCGACGTCGATGAACTCGAAGGGCCCGGACTCCTCCAACGTCTTGGAGGGTTTGGTCTTGCGGCCGGTGGCGACGACGTTCTCGGCGCCGTAGCGCTCGCGCAACGCCAGCGCGAGCTCGGAACCTATTTGACCGACCGAGCCGGTGACGAGAATTTTCTTAATGGGGGCTTTCGCCATGGCAAACGACCTCTCATGGGGGAGTTTAAAGAGTATTGCGTCGCGTTATTCGGGCCGATAATATACAACGCCCCCGCGGCGAAGGCAAGGGGGAATATCGGCGCGGCCGCTTACGGCGCGACGAAAAACGCCCCTGACGCGAGGGGCGTTTGTTAGACGAGGTTGGCGGTTATTACCTGAAGAGGGTCTTGACGCGGCCCAGGCTCGTCGCGTCGACGGCCGGGTTGCCGATGGTGATCCGGGCGATTTGGCCGTCTTTGGTAACCCAATCGGCGGTGGTAGCGGTTTTGTTGTTCTTGGCGCCAAGGCGCCCGGGTTGGCCGGAGATCGAAAGCCAGAAAAAGGTATTGACCGAAGCCGTATTGCGGGACCACGAGATTTCGAAAAGCAGGTTATCCTTATTATTGTAGGTGAAATTTTTCGGCTCGCATTGGATGAACCAGTCTTTATTATTAAGGCCCGCCGGAATTGTAAAATTGCCCGAGTATACTTTGACCGGCGTTTTGCCGTCGTAGTTATTCTGGAAGTTATTCGTTAGCGCGTTGAGGCTTGAGTGGCATAACAACATGTCGACGTTGTAGAACGTAATAGGTGGCGAACCACTGGCGTAACCCCAGAATTGGAATTCGACCTTCGTTACCCGGCCCGCCTCGTTAATCTCGGATTGGTACCACATACATTGGAACCGGTAAGCGGAGTACTGACCACCCCACGGGACATGGTCCGCGGCAAGTGGCGTCCCGCCGACGATATGCGGGCCCGCTAACGCGCCGCCTGTGGCCGCGATAACTAACGCCAACGTCAACGAAAATACCTTCGTCATCTGTTTATCTCCTTCCCCAACAGTTAAGGGTTGCGTGACTTAAATTCATTTAATTATAGCACAAAAACTAACGCCGCGCAAAAAATAGCCGGCCTTCGACGTCCGCCGCGCCGCCGAAAAAAACGCCCCTCACGCGAGGGGCGTTTTTGGGGCGAAGGTTAGCGGTTATTACCGGAAGAGGGTTTTGACGCGGCCCAGGCTCGTCGGCTCGAGCCCAATCATCGTCCCGATGGTCAGTCGGATGCGCTGGCCGTTGTTGTATACCGTTCCGGTAGTGGCGTTGTGGTCGAACGCGTAGCAGCGGCTGTACGGCTGGCCCGAGCGCCAACAGCGTACGTCGTTGCCGTCGTCGCCGTCCCAGCGTATCTCCATCAGCAAATTGTTGCGGTTGTTATAATTGAATTGGTTCGCGTTAATGCGGAGGTCGAACCACCCGGTCCCGCTGACCGTAACGCTTCTCATATTGAGAACCAGTACCGGCGTAAAGCCGGTGTAGTTGTTCGCGAACGCGGTCTCGAGCGTCGTCTTCCTGGTGTGACAAAACCACGCGCGCACGCTGTTGAACCTGCCGCCGGCGGCGTCCGCCTTATCGAACTCGACGCCGTTGACGTAGCCGGCGTAATCGATATCGCTCTGGAGCCAAAGGCACTGGAACCGCATGGAATCGCCGGATGCGCCGCGCCACGGCACGACGTCGCGGGCCACGCGCGGCCCGACGACGACGACCTTGCCCGAAGCGATAGCCGCGGGCGCCAGCGCCGAGGCCGCGACCAGCGCGGCCGTTACCATTATGACCTTTTTCATAACAATACCTCTCGTTTTTTAATCAACTCGGCCTCATACTTCCCGCACACTTTATAACACCGCCGCCCTCTTTTTGCAATAAAAAGTCGCCGCGAAGACTCGTCGCGCCGGAATTTCCGCCGTTGGCGCGCCTCCGGCGAAATCGGTCTTGACCTCGCGCCGCAGCCGTTGTAAAATACGCGTCCATCCGAGACATCCCGCGAACGGCATCGCCGTATTTCGAAAAAAACCCCGGAGCTCAAGGAGAACGCGACGGCTATGAGCAATATCGGCTCTTACGAGAAACGACGTAAGGATTTCGACTGGCGGCAGGCCCGTGAGGAGCTGGCCTACGACGACGCGCCGAACAAGAACATCGCGTACTTCCTGGCGGAGCGCAACTGCGAACGCGGCCTGGGCGACAAGGTCGCCCTCATCTGGGAGAACGCCGCCGGCGACGCCACGGAGAGGTTCACTTTCGACGAGCTGAGGCGATACAGCAACGCCTACGCCAAGCTCCTGCGCGACCTTGCCATCGAGCCCGGCGAGCGGGTGTGCATCTTTATGGACAAGATACCGGACCTGTACTTCTCGTTCGTGGGGATACTCAAGGCCGGCGCTATTGCCCAGCCGCTGTTCTCGGCCTTCCGCGAGGACTCGCTCTTCACCCGGCTGGAGAACGCCGAGACGACGGCGGTCCTGACGATGAAGCGGTTCGCCGGCCGCGTGCGCCACATCCGCGACAGGCTCCCGGCGCTCAAGCACGTCGTAATCGTCGACGCCGGCGACGCCGAGCCGCGCGAGGGCGAGACCCACTTCGACGTCTACGGCGCGGAGCCGGTGGAGGAGTTCGACATCTACCCCGCGGACGAGGAGACGCCGTCGGTCCTGCACTACACCTCCGGCACCACCGGCCCCCCCAAGGGCGCACTCCACGTCCACGGCTCGCTGGTCGCGCAATACATAACCGCCAAGTGGGTACTCGACATCCGCGACGACGACGTCTACTGGTGCACCGCGGACCCGGGTTGGGTGACGGGGACGTCGTACGGCATCATCGGGCCGTGGGCGCTGGGCGGGACCCAGCTCGTCCTGGAGCTCGGTTTCATGCCCGAGCGGTGGTACGCCGCCATCGAGAAGTACAGGGTGACGGTGTGGTACTCCGCCCCCACCGCCATACGGCTCTTGATGAAGGAGGGCGCCGATATAGTCAAGCGCCACGACCTCAGCTCGCTGCGCCACCTGGTAAGCGTGGGCGAGCCGCTAAACCCGGAGGCCGTCATCTGGTCGGAGGAAGTCTACGGCCTGCCGTTCCACGACAGCTTCTGGCAGACGGAGACCGGCTCCATCGTCATCTCCAATTACCCGGGGATGCCGATTAAGCCGGGCTCGATGGGGAAGCCGTTCCCGGGGATGGAGGCCGCGGTGCTGGACCCCAAGAGCTTCCAGCCGGTTAAAACCGGGACCGTAGGCCTTATTGCGCTCCGGCCCGGGTGGCCGGCGATGTTTCGCCAATACTGGAGGAACGAGGAAGTTTATAACGGCAAGTTCGTCGACGGCTGGTACATCTGCGGCGACCGCGCCACCGTCGACGAGGACGGCTACTACTGGTTCGTGGGCCGCGACGACGACGTCATCAACACGGGAGGACACCTCGTCGGGCCGTTCGAGATCGAGTCCGCGCTGTTGGAGCACCCGGCGGTGGCGGAATCGGCGGCGGTGGGGAAGCCGGACCCGGTGAACCTGGAGGTAGTTAAGGCTTTTATTGCGCTCAAACCGGGCTACGAGCCGAGCGACAAGACCAAATTGGACATTATAAACTTCGTCCGCAAGAAACTCTCTCCCCTCGCGATGCCGCAGGAAATAGAGTTCATGGACGGTATGCCCAAGACCCGCAGCGGCAAGATAATGCGGCGGCTGCTCAAGGCCCGCGAGACGGGCGAGGAGATAGGCGATACGTCGACGCTGGAAGACGATTAATTAATAATTTATACTTAAAAAGGAGCAGCGTATGGCCGACGAACTCAAAGATAAGATCCGCGAATACGTCGTCGACGAGTACGTCGAAGAAGGGGACGACGTCGAGGTGACGGACGAAACGCCCCTCATCACGGGCGGCCTGGTGGACTCGTTCTCGATGGTATCGCTCAAGCTCTTCCTCGAGACCGAATACGATATCAAAATCCCGGACGAGAAGGCGACGGCCGAGGCTTTCGACACCGTTAACGCCATCGCCGTACTGGTCCGCGAGTACACGGACGCGTAAAGAGTCGGCGCCGCCGCGAATATTTTAGCTTAGGAGGATACGATGGCTTACGGAACCGCCGCCCGCGAGTTCTACCGGAACGAGCTGGTCGGGATTCGCAACGACGGCCTCTTCAAGGAAGAACGCTACATCCTAACTCCCCAGGGAGCGGACATCGAGGTGGAGTTCCCGGAGGGCGCCCCGGTCAAGAAGGTCATCAACATGTGCGCCAACAACTACCTCGGCCTCTCCAGCCATCCGGACGTGGTGGCCGCCGCCCACGACGGCCTGGATTCCAAAGGCTACGGCATGTCGTCGGTGCGCTTCATCTGCGGCACCCAGGACACCCACCGCGAGCTCGAGCGCAAGTTGAGCGAGTTCCTGGGTACGGAAGACACGCTTTTATTCGCATCCTGTATGGACGCCAACGCCGCGGTGTTCGAGGTCGCGCTGACGCCGGAGGACGTCGTCATCGCCGACCGGCTGGTCCACGCCTCCGTCATCGACGGCATCAAATTGTGCGAAGCCCAGTACGACTCCTATAAGCATATGGACATGAAGCACCTGGAGAAGAAGCTCCAGCAATTCGCCGACAAGCGGCTGCGTATGGTCGCCACCGACGGCGTCTTCTCTATGGACGGCGACGTCGCGCCGCTGGACGAGATATGCGAGCTGGCCGACAAGTACGACGCCATGGTGATGGTGGACGACTCGCACTCCTCGGGCTTTATGGGCAAGACGGGCCGCGGCACCCACGAGCACTGCGGCGTCGTAGGCCGCGTCGACGTCATCACCACCACGCTGGGCAAGGCGCTTGGCGGGGCATCCGGCGGCTGCATCTCGGGACGCAAGGAGCTGGTCGAGCTCTGCCGCCAGCGCGCCCGGCCTTACCTCTTTTCCAACACCCTCGCGCCGGTGGTGGTCTCCGCCTCCCTCAAGGTGATGGACCTTATCTCGGCGAGCACCGAACGCCGCGACAAGCTGGAGGAGAACACGCTCTACTTCCGCGAGCAGATAACCGCCGCCGGTTTCGACATCCGCCCCGGCGTCCATCCCATCGTCCCCATCATGCTCTACAACGCCCAGCTGGCCCAGGACGTCGCCCGCGACCTCTACGAGGAGGGCATCTACGTCATCGGCTTCTTCTTCCCGGTGGTGCCGAAGGGCCAGGCCCGCATCCGCGTCCAGCTCTCCGCGGCCCACGAGAAGGAACACATAGATAAAGCCATAGCGGCCTTCAAGAAAATAGGCGAGAAGTACGGCATCCTGGGCCTGGGTAAGAAAGAGATTATCGAGAAGTTCGGGAAATGATCCCCTCGCATCGCTGAACCAATTAAGGGCGGCCGCAAGGCCGCCTTTTTTATCTCGCCCCAAGAAAAACGCCCCTCCGCGGAGGGGCGTTTGTGGTCGTGGTTTATTCCTGGCTAGCGGAAGAGGGTCTTGACGCGGCCCAGGCTCGTCGGCTGAACGCCCGTCATGGTCCCGATGTGTAGGCGTATGCATTGGCCCGCATTATGGACGGTGCCTGAGGTAGCGGTGTGGCTGGACGCGTAAAGGCGGCTCAGCGGTTGGGGCGAGCTGTAACAGGCGCACGTGGCGCGCGAGTCCCCGTTCCAACGTACCTCCATAAGTAAGTTGTCGGAGTTATTGTAGTTGAATTTGTTGGGCGTTATGCCGATGTCGAAAAAACCGGAACCGCTTAGAGTAAGGTTCCCGCCGGTGCGGACCTGGACCGGCGTGTAGCCGGTGTAGTTGTTGTTGAACGTGGCCTCAAGCGCGGTTTTCTTCGAGTGGCACAACCACACGCGCACGTCGTTGAAAGTACCGGCCGTGGTATTGCTCTTCTCGAACTCAACGACGTTTATGTAACCGGCGTAGTTGATGTCGCTTTTAAACCATAGACACTGGAACCGGCAAGAGTCCCACAGGCCGCCATACCAGGGTATGGTGTTGCTGCCGTAGTGGGTCCCAATAGTTACTACCTTGCCGTGGTCCTCGGCTGCGGCCGTTGCAAAGCTCAACGCTACGGCGAGTGCCGCAGTTACGAGTAACGCTTTCTTCATATCGTGCCTCCTTGCCGAAAATTAAACTCCACCTCCGAGGTTTTAATAAACGAAATTAAAACATAAACTTTTAATCGATGCAACCTTAAAACCCGCCATTTTAAAATACGTATCGGTTAATTAATATGCGCTTCTGGTATGGTACGCTAATAAGCACGCCGCCTGCCGCCGCCTATTCAACGCCGCAGCCGCCACACGGCGAATCCCGCATCCGCGTCCGGCTCTCCGCCGGCCCACGAGCGCGAGCTCGTCGAGGCCGCCGTCGACGCCTTCAAGAAGGTCGGCGAGAAGTACGGCATCCTGGGCCTGGGCAAGAAGGAGATTATCGAGAAGTTCGGGAATTAATACCGCTAACGCGGGGTTAACGAAGGGCGGCCCGGGAGGCCGCCTTTACGCGTATTACGGGCCGCGAAAAAAACGCGATAACGGGCGGCCCGAGCGCCGTCGCTTATTATTCTCCTAAAAAAGACTTGACAACAAGCTTCGCCTAATACTACTTTAGAAGCGTCTATACCCGCAAGAGTTTGAGTAACGACGTTAATAAGCCTTTTAACCAAAAGGAGGCGTGAATGATGAAACGGTGGGGAATGGTTATCTTAATCGTCGCGCTGACGCTGGGCGTCGCGGCGTCGGCGCTGGCGAGCGGCAGGCGGATATACTGTTATTCGGCGAACGCCAACGACCCCTGTCCGTTCTGGGGTGCCTCTTACAGCGGCATGCGGTTCCAGACCAACGTCGAGCAGTCGCGCATAAGATACGCCGGCTCCATCAACGAGGTGGAGTACTACAACTACGACGGCGCCTCGGGCCGGTACAATAACTACCGCGTCTACCTGTGCCACACCACGCGGACGTCCCTCTCCACGACTTTCGGCGTCAACTACTACGCGGCGCCGGTGCTGGTGGCTTCCCGCAGCGCTTTCACCATCCCGGCGGTTCGCGGTTGGTTCGGCCTCAGGATGACGCGCAGCTTCGCGTACGACAACGTGCGGCACTTGCTTATCGAGATCCGCTGGGAGGGCGACAACGCCATAAGCGTGCCCATCTACAACAACGACCCGTTGTCGGGCAATCGCCGCGTTTGGGCGGTTAACGATCCCAACGCTGAGACCGGCCGCGGCGACGGCCGCGCCTACTACACCCGGCTGAACTTCGGCTACTATACCGCCGTGGAACCGACTAGCCTGGGCCGGGTCAAGGCCATATTTGAATAGCTTAACTCGACCCTCGAAAACCCCGCCGCCCGGCGGGGTTTTTACTTAACTCCGTAGATAGGCTGTAAAAAAAACGCCCCTCCACGGAGGGGCGTTTTTAGCGTTCAGCTTTTTTACGTATTAGCGGAATATGGACTTTACGCGCCCCAGCGAGGTCGGCGCGACGCCCGGTATGGCCCCGATGGTGATGCGGCCGTATTGGTGATAGTTGGTATTAATGCTTCCGGTAGTAGCCGTCTTCGACGACGAATTGTATACGCGGCCGGGGTAGAGAGGCGAGCCGACCATGCGTACTTTAAAATACGTTGGGCTGGCCGAGCCGCCTTGCCAGGATATTTCTATGAGGAGGTTGTCTGTATTATTGAACGTGAAGTTCGTCGGTTCTACGATCGTCATCCACTGTTCCGCGACACTCGCCGGGAGGACGTACGTGCCTTTGAATACGTTAACGGGGGTCTTACCGCCGTAGTTGGTGGCGAAGGTTGACGTTACGGCCTTTACGCTAGTATGGCAGAGTAGGATATCGCAGTTATTGAACGTGCCGCCCGGGGAGGGCCTCGCGCCAGAATAAACTTGCCACTCGATTTTGGATACGGGGCCGGTTTCGCCGAGCTCGGTTTGGAACCACATCGTCTGCCACCTGAACGCCGACGCGGCGGTAAAAGGGTACGTGTTGTTGGTGTTGGGCGTACCGCCGCCGACTATGTGGACCGCCGCCGTTGCCAGCGTAGACGCCGCGACGACCAGCGCCAGCGTTAAGAATACGTATTTCTTCACGGTAATACCTCCTAGTAGATGTTCGAATTATGCTACGTTTCCCGTGCCGTATTAAAGCATACTATTTCCAATATCGCAACTAAAAAGTTGGGGGGCCGCTCGAGCCGGGCCTTAATCTACGTTTTAATTCCCGCGAAAGAAAACGCCCCCCTTCCGAGGGGCGTTTTTAACGTTCAGCTTTTTTACGTATTAGCGGAAGATGGACTTGACGCGCCCCAGGCTTGTCGGCGCGACGCCGGAGCCGGGCGCGACGGTTATACGTAAGTACTGGACTTGGCCGAAGCGATATGCCGCGACGGTAGCGGCGTCGTCAAACGACCACATACGCTTCATCCCGCCGACGCCGCTCCAGCAAGGGGCATTCGGGCTGGTGCCGCGCCAACGGATCTCAAACACCAAATTATTGGTATTGTTGTACTCGAACTTGTTGGCGTCGATACCCATGTCCCACCAGGTATTGGCGGCACCGGATACGGTTTTGGTCGCCGCGTTGAGGACCTGTACCGGGGTGTCGTAATAGTTGTTGGCGAACGTCAGATCTAGCTCCGTTTTGGTCGAATGGCCGAAGTAAGCCCGCACGAGGTAGAAGGTAGCGTTGTTAGCGGTGTTGTTCTCCCACTCGACCTTGTTGATGTAGCCGCCTGCCGTTAGGCCGATTTCGGATTTTTCCCAGAGCGCCATGTACCGCATCGCGGCGTGGCCGGCGCCCCACCACGGGCAATAGTTGCCTTGCGACCTGTTGCCGATAATTTTTACTTCGTCGGCTGCCGCTAACGTAGACGCGGCGAGGACCAACGCCAGTGTTAAAAGTACTAACTTCTTCATCGTACTACCTCCTGATGTTTGCCGTGCTTCTTTTACGTGGTCGGTTTATATCTGGCCATAAAGGTTATATTATTATACCTGACTATGCAACTAATATATTAGTTGATAACATAATTAGTTTAGTTATAATTATTTGCGTCCAACGCTGCGTTTTTTTCCCAAAACGTTTAGCGCGATGCCCCGGACGGGCGCTACCGGGCCGTCGCCAAAGGCCAGGCCCGCATCCGCGTCCAGCTCTCCGCCGCCCACGAGAGGGAACACATCGGCGCCGCCATCGCTGCCTTCAAGAAGATCGGCGAGAAGTACGGCATCCTGGGCCTGGGCAAGAAGGAGATAATCGAGAAGTTCGGGAACTGATTAACCGGGTATCGCCGAGCGAATTAAGGGCGGCCACAAGGCCGCCTATTTATCTCGCCAAAGAAAAACGCCCCTCCACGGGGGGGCGTTTTTAGCGTGCAGCTTTTTTACGTATTAGCGGAATATGGACTTGACGCGGCCCGGCGCTCCGCCGGTTCAACGCCGCAGCCGCCACACGGCGAACCCCTCGGCCATAGTCAACCGCTCGTGGGCGTCGTCTATATAATTTTGGACGTCGTTACTCATCAGGCCGTAGTACCGCGCGTCTACCACCAGGTACCGCGCGCCGGCGTCGCGATACTTTTCCACCAGCCGCGCGAACAGCGCCGCGTCCTCCGCCAGCGGTCCCTTCGGCGACAATATCCACCCCTTGCGGTTGCAGTAGTACAGCCACTGCGGGCCGCCGTTGTTGAACGTTACGATGGGCGCGCCGGTCTCGTCGACCGAATTTAAATAGGCTCCCGCTCGAGCGGCGGCGTCGTTCACCCGGGCGAACGAGCGGAACTTCCCGGTGTACGACGGCACCGCCGCGGCCAGGACCAGCGCCGTTACTACTGCCGCGGCCTTGCCCCAGACGTTCCGGCGGAAGAGCTTCAGCCCCTCCGCGGCGGCGTAGCCGCCCGCCAGCGCCGCCGGCGCCACCAGCGGCAGCGCGTAGTAGTCGTGGTCGTACGCGCCCCGCGCCAATACCAGCAGGTACACGACGACGGCGCCCAACCACGTCAAAATTTTAAACCGGAAGTCGCTTCGCCGGGCGAAGAGCAGCGCCGCGCCCGCCAGCGCCAGGACGAGCCCGGGCCACGTCAGGACGTTCGCGGCCACGTTCTCGACGAGCATCTTGCGGTAGAAGTCGCCGGAGAGCAGCGTCGACAGCGTGGCCCACTTGTCGCCGGCGACCCAGATGCCGAAGGTGAGCCCCGTCTTCAGGAATATTCGGTGCGCGTGGTAGTACCACATCGCCGCCGGCACGAACGCGCCCGCCAGCACGAGCCACGGCGCCGGCGACCGGAGCTCGAGCCGCCGATAGCGCAGCGCCAATACGGCGAACCAGATGAGCAGGTGGAACGCGGTGAGCTTGAGCGTGCCCGCCAACGCCAGCAAGGCCGCGGCGTCGAAGAAGTCGCCCGTTCGGCCGTCGTCCAGCCAGCGCAGGAAGAAGTACGCCGAGCCCAACGATGCCGCCAACACCCAGCTCTCCGGCATGAACGCCCGGCCCATAAAACCCGCGACCGGCGAGACGGCGAAGAGGAACGTCGCCGCCAGCGCCGCGCCGGGCGTTATTAATCGGCGCCCGATTTTATAAACGAGAAATAATTGCAGGCCGTAGGCGGCGAGCGCGAGCAGCCGCCCCAGCCATTCGCGGACGCCGGCGACGCGGTAGAGGGCGGCGACGGCGTACGAGTAAAGCGGGAACTCGGTCTCGCAGTAGTTCGGGCCCGGGCCGCCCCAGTCGACCTCGGGGTAGAAAAACTTCATTCCGCCGGCGGCGAAGTTGCGCGCGATGGCCGCGGTGTCGGCCTGACGCCACGGGTGATGCCCCAACAGCGGCCGGTCGAAGCCGTAGAGCTTTTGCCCCAGCGCGAGCGCTATCAGCGCCGCCGCCCAGAACGAGGTTCTTTTATAGAAGGCCATAAAAAACCGCCCGAGTATCGGCGGCATCGTAACACGCGCGCGGGCGGCGGTTAATTCGGGTGGAAAAAACCCCGGCCGCCGGGCCGGGCCCTACTTGAAGTGCTCGCTCTCCACTTCGATTGTTATCTCCGGCGAGCCCGGCGCCGATACGCCGCCTTTGGTCAGGAGTTCGCGAAACGGCGCGGCGCCCTTCGCGCGCAGGCAATACCGCAGCGCGAGCAGGACGAGGTCGGCGACGGAGATGCCGGCCTTCTCGGCGAGCTCCTCCGCCGCCTTCTCATCGTCGGGGAGGATCTGGAACAGTACGAGGTTGCCTTCGTCTTTGGCCAAAGGTTCAATCCCCCGAAATCCGCAGCGTGATTATAATAACGTCCGGCCCCTTTTTCAACCCCAAAAGCGGCGGCGGTTAAAAATATATCGCGAGGCCGGCCTTGACGCCGAAATAAAGGGCCGCGCCGCCGTCGTATCGGTAATCGTTGACGGCCGTTTCGTACGAGGCGACGCGCTTTCCGAACAGCGCCGCGAGCTCCGGCCCGACGTCCACCGCCAAAGGCCCGATGAGCGGCACGTTCGTCCCCGCCTCGGCGTAGAGCCCCGGGTGGTAGAGGACCTTCGGCTCGAGGCTGCCGTACCGGAAGTAAGTCTTCTCGCGCGCCAGCGTCAGGCCGCCGCCGACGTACGGGTATATGAACCCCAGAGGTAAGTCGTATACTACGCCGCCGCGGAAGGATAAAAGTTGGCGTTCGACCGCTTCCCCGGGGTCGACGGCTTCCGCCGGGGATTCGGGGAATTCGTGGCGGTCGTAAGCGAACGAGGCCGCGGCGGCTAGCGCCTCCGTCAGGCCGTACCGGAAGCGCGCGCCGCCGCCGGTCCACGACGAGTTCGCATCCTCGCCCGCGACGGGAACGGAGGACTTGTAGTATACGGCGGCGCCGAGTTCGGCCGGGCGCTCGCGCGACGGCGCGGCGTCCGCGCCCCAGGCCGCGGCGAGTAATATGACGACGGCGGCAAGTACTCGTTTCATTTCTTCACCCTCGAGTCGGGAGTTTGGGAATCAACGCGTTACCACGAACATCGTGCTGAGGTTGTCGCCGCCGGCCGTCAACGCGGCGACGTAGCACCCGGGCGCGAGACGGTTGGTCTCGAGCGCCAGGACGTTGGCGCCGGCGGCGGCGGGAGCCGTTGCGGAGGCAACGCGCCAGCCCGTAATGTCGTACGCGTCGACCGCCGCGGCCGCCGGCGCCTCCTGCCGCCACGTCAACCGCAGCGCGCCCCGGCACGGGTTGGGCGAGATGCTAAGGCCCGAGATGAACCGCTTCGCCCCGCCGACGGCGGCCCGGGCCGTCCCCAACGTCAGCGCGTACCCGGTGCCCGTCCGGCCCTCCAGCTTGTACGCGTAGTCCCCGGGCAGCGCGGTCTCGTCGTTATACGTGTAAGGGCGGCTGCCCGCGATGGGCGCGGTGTTCACCCGGTGCCAGTTCGTTTCCGCCGGCGACCGCCGGTAGACGTCGAAGTGGTCGAACGCGCCGACGGCTTCGCCGTCCCACCACAGCTTTACGGCCGCGGGCGCCGGGCGCGCGACGAAGGTTACGCCTCCCACCGGCACCTCGCTCAACGGCAGCCGTTGGACGCACACTTTGCCCGGGCTTTGCGCGTACGCCACCGCGATTTCGCGGCCCGTGACCGCCGGCGACGCCAGCGTGGAGTCGGCCCCGGGC
>DATKVX010000018.1 GCA_035529855.1 bacterium | reverse complement strand
GCGTTTCGAAATCGGCTTCTATATCGCCGCTAACGAACTGGTAGAGGTCATCTACGACACGGCCCAGGGCCCCAACTGGATGTTGGAGGTCGACGATACTACGGGCGTGGAGCGGATGGACTCGGGTATAGCCGTCGTCGGAGGCACGCCGTACAAACTGGAAATCCAGGCAGACCCTGCGGGTGCTATTACGTGGGCCGTTGACGACGTAGCTATGCCCGTCGTTGGCTTAGCAAACGTCATGACGGCCAACCTGTACTCTACGCGCTGGATGCTAACGAACATCGCGGCCTTCACTAATACCGGCGCGGTGAACTACGTTCAAATCGAGACACGCAAACAACCGTAAGGAGGCAAGATGCCAGGTTTAGCCGAAGCTCGCGTGGTTAACGGCTTAGTCCAAGACCTCATGTTGAAATACGACGGGCCGAAGGAATATATAGCGACGCGAGTAATGCCGGTCAAAAACGTTCCCCTCCGGATGAACACTATCGGGATGCTGGGGAAGGAAATGAAGCGCCGGCACGACACGAGAATCGTTCCCAAACAAACCAAGAAGTTCATCGACTTCAGCCTTAGCTCTCGGGTAGTTATAACCGAGGACCGCGCCGCTCATTACTGGCTCTCCGATCAGGAGATCGAGGAGTGGCAACTTCGGATGGAAAGCCCGGACGTTATCGCGAGCGAGGGAGCGATGGACGAAATCTACCGCGACCTCGAGGCGGAAGTCGCCGCCTTCGTTTTTAACGTCTTGAACTGGTCGGCCGGCAATCAAAGTGCCGAAGCCGCCGCTTGGGCTAACATCGCATTCGACCTGCCCGGGCGAATCGATACTCTCGCCGCGATCGTAGAGGCGGACATCGGTATCGACCGCGCTTACCTTTCCTTAGTCGCAGGCGGAGCCGTTTGGCCGTGGATTCGGCGCAATACGCTCGTTCGCCAGGCTTCCGCCATCGCCCTGGGTATCCGCGATCTCCAGTCGGCGCCTTTGGGTTACATCACGCCCGCCGTGGTCGCTGAAGCTCTCGGCATAAAGGAAATCATCGTGGGGCGCGAGTTCATCGCGACCGACCTGACGCCGCCTACGTACGTCCGTTGCTGGGACGACGATGCCGCGCTGATGTGTATCCCGGAGAACGTGAACAAGCCGGTGACGCTGCCGTTCGGTTATCTCTGTCGTCGGGAAGGGCACCCGAAACCGTACGAACCGTGGCGCGATACGACCCGCGAGGGCAACCCGATGTGCTACGACGCCGACGACTGTATCTCACCTAACCTCTTCGAGTACGACCCGGTCGGCGACCCGGGCGTCAGCGAGTGCGGGTTCTACGTAGACAACGCCGTCTAAAAGGAGGATTCATGGGAAAGTATAAAGCATTACGTAGTTGTATCGCATATCCCTACGACGCCGCTACGCCGGATATCGAACCTGGTACGGTTTTCGACGTCGACGAACGCGACCCCGCGGCCAAGGCGTATATCGAAGCCGTTATGGAAACGCCGGGCGCCGTGGAAAAGGTCGGCGCGAAGGCCAAAGAACCGAAGGCCGGAGAGCCGGGATCTTACGGCAAAGTCGAAGAGCCGAAAGACGAAAATAGTAAACCCGAGGATAAGGGGGAGGGGAAGTAACCCCTCCCCCCTCTAGGGGTAATCTATGGCCTGGACTACTACAGCGTTAATCCAAGCGTGGATACCAAGCGCGGACCTCGCGGCCCTCGCGCCGTTTACGAGCATAGGGACGGAGGCGGTCAAGGTCCGGCTCGCGTCCTTCATTAACCTGGCAACCCTCGATACTTGGACGGATGAGCTTACGGCGCCCGAGCAAGTCGTGGAGTGGGCCTCGCAGATGGGCGCGGCGGAATTCATAGCCGCTACGATGGGGTTTCACCTTACGCCCGAAGTACCGGACAACCAGGCGGCCCGTCTCTACTCGACCGTCGAGACGGAAATAGGCAAGGCGGCTCGGAAGGTCATCATAATCATCGACCGCGCCGGCGACGCCGTACCCGTAAACGTTATCGCGCAGTCGTCCCCGACCCGTTGGCTTGACGAAATGGAGGCCAGGTTTCAGGTATGAAACACGTCTCGATAAGGTGGGAACCGGCGCCGCCATTCGGCTGGATGAACAACACCAAGCCGCTCAAGGTCAAGCTCGCGGTTTACCTCCAGCGGATGGTAGACGAGCAACACCGCAAGGGCGGCGAGCCGAAATGGAAAGTTTCGCTACGGGTACTCCAGCCTCAGAAATTTAAACGTAAGGGAAAGCCGGTAACGGGACATCTGACGGGCAACCTGTGGCGCGGTTGGAAGTATCGGGCGACCGAGTTCGGCGCCGAAGGCGTGAACCGCACGCCCTACGCCGAGGACTTCTATTACGGCCATCCAAGGCGCAGGGTCTTCGTGCCGGCTTCATATCGGCGCATAAGGCGGACGGCCAAACTCTACGGCCAGAAGCGCGCGCGGAAGCAGACGGTCGCGGTATCGATGGTCAAGGGCCACTATACGACGGAGCCGGCGCAGGCCGCACGGCCGATAACCTTCACGCCGCGCTACGTCCGGTTCTTTGAGGGACTTATGGCGAAGTACGCTGCAACGGGTAAGGTTTAATGGGTGCCGACAACCAAAGCCTCGACGCGCTGAACTGGGTCCACGATACGCTGAAGGCCCGGGAGGTCTACATCGCCGGCGGCCGGCCACTCCAGTTCATCAAGGGCATACCCGGCCACCCGAGCGAGCGATACGTCGGCGTCTTCGTCTCGAGCAATCACCGCGAGCGCGGGCACACCGTAGTTGACGTGGCGCTCGATTTTTGGACACAGGAGGCCGGGATAGGCGCCGCGGCGCCGATGCTTGAAATCCTACCCTTCCTTGACCGGCTATGCGTCTCGATAGAGCGGGCCTCGAGTATTGGCGGGGCGCCCCACGTCGGCCCGATAACCTGGGCGAGCGAATGGGAAATCAACGAGAATAAGACGTTTTTCTATAACATAACGGTCAACGTCCCCGTTCACGTCGGGGGCGGGATATAGGAGGCCAACGTGGCCATAAAAAAGATAACGCTGACGTCACGGCAAAACTTCGGCGGCGTTTGGCACGAACCGGGGGACTACACGCGAGCTACGTTCCTCGGGAAGAGATACGCCGACGGCGACGAAGCGATGGCCGAGAAGTTATGGGGCAACTTCGTTTACAAGGCGTCGCGGCATTCGGATTGCCCGGCGATAAAGATTGAGACGGACAAACCGGTACCATTTGAGCCGAAGTCCGAATCTAAATCCGCGAAGGAGGTCGCGTAAATGCCAGGGCCTTACGTAATCAACACTGAGGGAACCGGCTTCGTTAAAATCGACGACGTGCCGATGCTGACGCCGGTGAACTGGAAGCGGTCGTTCGTCGATCCCAAAACTATCTCGGCCGGAAAACCGGGCGGGATGCGCGGCCGGTTTAGTTCCCTTATCAACGTCGCCGAGGAGCTTGAGATCGCGTTCGAGAACATGACGCTCGAGCTCTGGGCGAAAATTTGTGGCGGCGACATTACGACGCCCGCAGGCGCGCGCGGAATCTTCGGCGAGAAGGTCGGCCCCGCTGTCGCCGGCGTACTGCCGGCACTAACAGTTATCCCCGTGCGTACCGACTCCGAGGTCTGCTGGCAGGTTCTTGTGGACGGCACTATGGTGCCCTGTAAGAACGTGGGGATAGGCGTCCCGGCGGATGCGTTCGAGTACACCATCGTTCCCGCCAC
>DATKVX010000017.1 GCA_035529855.1 bacterium | reverse complement strand
AAGCGATTACGGAAACCGGCGTTCACCTGGTGGAGTACGCGTACGACGGCCGGGGAAATAGAACAGCCGAAGTGCGTTGGGGCCTTGGCGGCGAGGCGGCGGCGTGGGATTCGGTTCATAAGAGGGAATGGAAGTACGACGCCGCCGGCAATAAAACGTCCGAGAGCAACTTCGGCGTCGACGGCAAACCGGTCCTCTACGGCCGTCGGTACTCCCGATTAGAGTTTACGTACGATGCCGACGGTAACGAAACGTCGTCGGCGTATTTCGGCGTCGACGGCGAGCCGGTCGCCGTGGACGGAGCCCACTGCACGAAGTACCGTTACGACGATAAGGGAGAGCGGGTTTACGAAGGTCATTTCGGCGTGAAGGGTGAGCGGGTCAATGACAAATGGGGTTGGCATAAGGAGGAACGCGACCCGGGGCCAAGCGGCGGTACAATGTACCGACGCTACGACGTTGACGGGAACCTCGTACCGGACGGCGGCGTATACGCCTTCGAATTCTACGAAGAAAAAACGGCCGCGGGGATAAAGAGGACGAAAAGCAATTTCGGCAAAGACGGCGAACCGGTCACGGACGGAGAGGGCGTCCATAAGCGGGAATGGGTCGAAAACGACAGAAGGAATACCGTTTCCGAGCGTTTTTACGGCGCGGACGGGAAGCTTACTCGCGGCAGCAACGGCGTATACGGCTACGAACGTACCTTCGACGACGAGGGGCGGAGGGTGTACGAAAGTTATTTGGGCCCGGACGGCGGCCCGGGTCTCGATATTAGTGGCGTCCATAAATATGAGTGGACGTACGGCGACGGCGGCCGCACGACGGAGAGTTATTTCGGCGTGAACGGCGAACCCATTACTCAAGAAAGGGGGGGCGACGTCCACCGGTTTGAATGGATTGATATCGGCGGCCAAGGTAAAAAGCCTTTGCGGTATTTCGGGGTGTCCGGGGAGCCGGTCGAAAACCGCGAGGGAATACACGAATATAAGTACGTTTTCGACGAAAACGGTAGGACGACGTCGGCAAGTTATTTCGGCGCCGGCGGCGAACCGGTAGCGCGCTTTGGCGGCGTCCACAAGTACGAGTGCACTTATGACGAGTACGGGAACGTGACGTCCGACCGGGTATTCGGCGTCGACGGCGCGCCCTTGGCTCGGGACGGCGTGTGGTACGAGGTGCGGCGGGAGTACGACGCGAGGGGCAACGAGCTTTTGGTGAGTTACTTCGGTAAAGAAGGCGAAACCGTTACCTCTCTTTATTGGCACCGCCTTGAGTGTACGTACGACGCCCGAGGGAACAAGACTTCCCAAAGCTACTTCGGCGTCAATGGGGAACCGGTTGCGGACCCGGACGGCGTTCACCGATACGAGTACGAGTACGACGCCGACGGTAATATGTCGTCGTTTAGCATATTCGGGGTTGACCGTAAACCGGCCGTCGATAAGGATAATCATATTTTCCGCGAGGTAAGTCTTTTTGGCCGCCGACCGGTACCGACCCCGGAATTCGGGAGTAATATCCATCGCACCGAGTTCTCGTACGACGAGCAGGGCCGTCTTACGTCCGAAAGCTATTTCGGTCCCGACGGCGAGCCGGTAAACGACGCCGCCGGCGTACACCGTTGCGAGAGAGGTTACGACTCGGAAACGGGGGCTTCTTTTCGGAGGTACTACGGCGTCGACGGCGAGGCCGTGTTACCCGGGGGACAGCCGAATTTCGTAAGTACCGTAACTCCCGAGGGTAAGGAAGAATCTTTTTACGCCGTTGACGAGGCCGGACGCCCCGTACCGATGCCGGACCGCGGCGACGTTCATAAAGAGGAAGTATTCTACGACGAACGGGGCAGGGAGATAGCAAGGGCTTATTTCGACGTCGAAGGGAAGCCCGCGGCGAGCGAAGACGGCCTTCACCGTACGGAGTATACGTACGACGTTAAGGGCAACAAGGCCGCGGAGAGTTATTTCGGCGTGGACGGCGAGCCGGTCGCTCCGTGGGAAGGAACACATAGAAAGCAATACGAATTCAACGATAGGGGAAACCCCGTAGCCGAGAGCTATTTCGGGGTCGACGGGAAGCCGGTAACGAATAGCGTCGGCACGCACCGGTACGAAACCGTAATCGACGATAGGGGCCTTTTCATCGGCGAGAGGTACTTCGGCGTTAGCGGCGAACCCGTTGCGGGCGAAAATGGTATCCATTTTTACGAATTAAATTACGATGAGTACGGCCGCGGAATAGGCCGTACTTATTACGGGCCCGACGGGAAGTTGCGGGCCGATAAGAGGGGTATCGCGCGTTATGCGCAGGGGCATGACAACTGGGGGAATTGTACGTCGGAGGCGTTCTTCGGCGCCGACGGCGAACCCACGGCGGATGAAAAAGGTATTCACCGCTACGAGCGCGAATACGACCGCGACGTGTTATTGTCGGAGAGATATTGGGGCCCCGGCGGCGAGCCGGTCGCCGACGAGTACGGCGTACACTTCTACAAGTACGAATACGACGGCGATTACGTTAAAGTGAGCGAGAGTTATTACGACGGGGAAGGGAATCCCGCCGTCAATAAGGACGGCGTCCATCGCCAGGAGTGGGCGTACAACGAAGGGCGCAGGAAGGTAACGCAGAGCCTTTGGGCCGTCGAAGGGCCGGCCCGCGACGCCGAGGGGATACACCGGTACGAATGGACGTACGACCGTTGGGGCCATAATGAAGCGTCCGAAAGTTACTTCGGCCCGGGCGACGAACCCGTCTTCGACGGCCACGGTATACACCGTTATGAATGGGGTTATGACGACCAAGGTTCGGTAATTGAAGAGCGGACTTATAACGTTAACGGCGATTTGGTTTCGGTCGTAAAGAAAGGCGATTAAAGCTCAAACCCATATTTACCCGGAGTCGGAAACTATGCGCGTTAAGATCGCACAAGCTGTTTTAATTTTCCTGATTTGCGCGGGCGTCTCCTGGGCCGGCCAACCGTTCACAATTCTATTCTTCAACGACTTCCACGCGCACCTCGAGCCGTTCGAGGTCCCGGGAACGGAAGGAGAGGTGGGCGGCCTGGCGCGTCTCGCCGGCCTGGCCGACGAAGTCCGCGGCGAAAACGAGGCCGCCGGCGCGCCGACGTTCCTCTTGGTCGCCGGCGATATGGTGCAGGGGACGCCGTACTCGACGGTCTACCGCGGCGAGGTCGAGTTCACGTGCCTGAACGAAATGGCCGTGAGCGCGATGTGTCTCGGCAACCACGAGTTCGACTACGGCCGGGAGAACCTACGGGACCTTATGGAGTTGGCCGATTTCCTCGTCATTAGCGCCAACGTAACGGTAACCGGTACGGCCGGGGACGGCGCCTTCACGAAAGGGTTCGTGTGGCTCGAGGCGGGCGACAAAAGGGTCCTCGTAATCGGCCTGACCACGCCCGAGACGCCCATCACGACGGCGCCGCGCAACGTCGTCGGCCTGGAGTTCGCCGACCCGGCGGCGACGGCCAAGGCCGTGATAGGGGAGTACGGCGAAGACGCCGACGCGATAGTGGCCCTTACGCACCTCGGCTTCGAGAACGACCTCGCCCTCGCCGGCGACGTCCCCGAGTTGGACGTAGTAGTCAGCGGCCATACGCATACTCATTTAGGAGAAATGGTAACTAAGCGGGATACGATAATTTGTTCCGCGTACGAGTACGGGATGTACTTGGGCCGTATGGATTTGGAAATCGTGGACGGGGGAATCGCCGTTAAAGGTTACGCGTTGCTGCCCGTCACCGCCTCTACTCCGGAAAATGAAGCGGTGGCGGCCGTTATTGACCAATATAAAACGGGCCTTTCGGAGAAGCTCGACGTCGTCGTCGGCACCGTAGATACCGTCCTAAACCGTAAGGCGGTTACCGAGAAAGAGACCAACTTCGGCGACTTCGTGGCGGACCTGGTGCGCGAGGCGACGGGGGCGGACGCGGCGCTGGTGAACGGCGGCGGCGTCCGCGCGGACCTGGGCCCGGGCGAGATTACGTTGGGCGACGTCCTGACCGCGCTCCCGTTCGGCAACGAGGTCGTCGTCCTCGACGTTCCCGGCGCGACGTTGCGCCGGGCTTTCGAGTTGTGCGCCCGGGAGAAGGTGGGCGAAGGAGGCTTCCTGCAGGTCTCGGGTTGTGAATACGCCATCGGCCCGGATAACATACTCGCGGCCGTGAACGTGGGCGGGGCGCCGCTCGACGACGGCGTTACCTATAAGGTCGCGATGCCGGACTTCCTCGCCGAGGGCGGCGACGGTTACGCGATGTTTGCGTCGCTCGAGCCGGCATATAAAACCGGCCTCGTCCTCTACGACGTCGTCGCCTCCGGCCTGCGCGAAGGCCGGGCCGTCCCGGAACAGCCGGCTGGGAGGATCGAGTTCGTAGGAGAATGAAGGTATTCGTCGACGGCAAAGAGCTACGGGTCCGGGCCGGCGCGCCCGTCGAGAGCGCATTGTCCGAAGGGCAAAGGCGGGCCGCGGCCGAGGGCGCTATATACGTCGTGGACGCGTGGGGTCAGCGCGTCGGCCTGAAAGGTACGCCGGCCGACGGCGCGGCCTATTTTACGGTGACGGTCGGCGCCAGGCCGCCGTCGGTTAACGCTTGCCTCGAGGCGTGGGAAGGCCTCCCCGGCGCGCCGGCGCTCCCGGCCGAGCTGGTAAAATTCCTCGTCAAACGCGCCATAACGACGTTAACGAAGGCCGGCGGCGCGGCTTCCGTAGAGGGTACGGCGGCGTTCGCGGCGTCCATCGCTTCCCGGCAAGACGCCGCGGCGATGTGGGCGTACGTCGCCGGCGACGACGCGAGCGTCGCCGTCTGCGCCGGCGGCAAAGCGCGCGTGCGAGACGTGGCGCCGAACGTTGCTACCGCGGTCGTTGCGACGCGAGACATATTGACGTTCCGGTCCGGCGCGACGTTTTTTGACTACCTCGACGGCGTTAGCGTCGCCGAGGTTGGGACGACCAATAAAGTTAAATTGGCGGATTACGAGGATAAATTCGCGGGCGTCGACGCCGTCGTGGCGTGCCGGGCCGGCGATTTCGCGATGGAGGGGTTCGTGGCTTCGCCCGAAGCCGAGGAATTGGCCGCGGCTGCTGCTGCGGCCGGCGTAACTTTCGTGAATATATCGGCCGACGACGCGCTCTTCGACGAACGCGGCGCGCCGCGGCGGTTGGCGGGCGACGTCGTCGTATTCGCGACGCCGCGGGAAGCGCGGCCTTATGACTTGGTATTCGTAAAAGTTCCTGGTTCGGTCGGTTCGGCCGGCGACGCGGCTTTGTACGAAGAGGCCGCGGCGGCCCTCTGGCGGTTTTTAACGGAGGAGTAAAATTAGTATGAAATCTCGTGTATGCGTTGCGTCGCGGGCGGCGGAATACGGGTGGATGTCGAAACTCGCCGGGGCGTTGGTTTTCGTCGCGGCGCTGGGCTTGTCGGCGGCTGTTAGGGTGCCGCTTCCTTTTACGCCCGTACCGGTGACCATGCAAACGTTCGTCGTAATGATAGCGGGCGCCGCGCTCGGCGTGCGGTGGGGTATCGCTGCGGTATTGGCGTACATCGCCGCCGGCGTAATGGGCGCGCCTTTCTTTGCCGGCGGCGCCGGGTGGGCGGTAATCGCCGGGCCGACGGCCGGCTATTTAATCGGGTTCGTCGCCGGGGCGGCGATCGCGGGGTTGGCGCATCGCCGGCCGTGGCACATCCGGGCGGCTTGCTTTCTATTATCGCTGGTCGCCATATACGCGTGCGGCCTGGGGCATCTGGTTGTGATATTACACCTCGAGTGGCGCCGAGCGTTCGCGCTCGGCTGCACGCCGTTCTTATTCGGGGCCGCGGCGAAGTACTTCCTGGCGGTGGTTTCATTCGGGCCGGCGGCCGCGGCGTTTAAGCGTTTATTCCTTCCGAAGGGGGCCGTATGACCGTTTACCGCGATTCGTTCGAGCTCTCGTGTAAGGGCGATGCCGACATCCACGACGTTACGGCCGAGGTGGTGCGGTTGGTCGCGGCCTCGGGCGTGAAGGATGGTATAGGGCTGGTAGCGTCGGCCGGCTCGACCGTCGGCATTACGACCGTCGAATACGAGCCCGGGTTGGTATCGGACATTAAAAGGCTTTTCGAGAAGTTCGCTCCCAAGGGCGAGCGATACGGCCACGACGAGCGCTGGGGCGACGGCAACGGCCACTCGCATGTCCGCTCGTCGCTCCTCGGGCCCACGTTCGCGTTTCCGGTCGCGGGCGGCGCGCCGTCGTTGGGTACGTGGCAACAGGTGGTCTTCATTGACTTCGACAATAAAAAACGGCGCCGGGAAATCACGGTAACCGTCGTCGGCGACTAGGTTTGCGGGAGAAAAATATGGCCGAAGAAAAGGGTAGCGCGCCGCGGTTGGCGGAGCTCAATTGGAAAGAATTCGGGGCGCTGGTGCCGGCAAAGTACGACGGCGTCGTTATACCGATTGGAACCGTCGAGGCGCACGGCGGCATCCCGCTCGGGACCGATATAATAATACCCGAATACCTCGCGGAACGGCTCGCCGGGCGGTTAAATTTAATAATCGCGCCGACGGTGAACTACGGCGTTACGCGGAGCCTGCTGCCGTATCCCGGTTCGCATACCGTCACGTCGGCGACGTTTACGCAATACGTAACCGAAATCTTCGTCGGCTTCGGCCGGATGGGATTCGGCAAGCTCGTCGTCGTGAACGGCCACGGCGGCCATATAGACGAGCTGAAGGAGGCGGCGCAAGCCGCGTATCGGGATACCGGCCTGTTCACTATCGTGCTCCATTGGTGGTTACTGGCGCCGGAGGCGAGCGAAGAGGTGTTCGGCGCCGAGGGCGGCCACGGCGCCGCGGAGGAGACCGCCGGCGTCCTCGCCGCGAGGCCCGAGCTGGTGAAGGCCGATATGCTCAAGGGTTTGAAGGCCGCGACGTACGACAAAGGGGTATTCCGGATGCCGTTCCCGCGGCCGGTAGGCACGCGAGAGGCCGGCAAGGGGATGCCGTCCGCGGACGCGGAGAAAGCGAAAAAGTATATGGCGTTAATCGAAGAGCACTGCGCCCAGGCGGTCGCGGAAGCGTTCGCCGGTTGGCGCGAGGAGCTTGGAAAATAGTATTTATTCAAGTATAACGGCGTTAGGAGGTTGAGTTGGTATGGCCGAGATAATTGAATGCGTTCCCAACATCAGCGAAGGTACGAAACTGGATGTCGTCGAAAAAGTAGCCGAACGGATACGGGCGGTGGAAGGCGTACGGCTGTTGAACGTCGCCCCCGACGCGGCTCAGAACCGGACCGTCTTTACGATGGTCGGGGACCGGAACTCGCTTCCGGCCGCGGTGGAGGCGCTCTTCGACGAGACGCTCAAACACGTCGACCTCACCAAGCAAAAGGGCGAACATCCCCGGATGGGCGCGGTGGACGTCGTGCCGTTCGTCCCGATAGTGGGGGCGACCACCGACGATTGCGTCGAGCTCTCGCGCGAAGTGGGCGAGATGATCGCGGAGAAGTTCAACGTTCCGGTTTACCTGTACGAGGACAGCGCGACGTCTTCGCAGCGCAAGAACCTCGCCACCGTCCGGAAAGGGCAGTTCGAGGGGTTTTTCGAGAAGATTAAAGACCCGGCCTGGAAGCCCGATTTCGGCCCGGCCGAGGTACACCCCACGGCCGGATGCACCGCGGTCAGCGCGAGGCCGTTCCTCATCGCCTTCAACGTCAACTTGGGGACTAACAGGTTGGAAGTGGCGGAGAAGATCGCGAACGAGGTGCGCTTTCTCGGCGGCGGCCTTCGGTTCGTCAAGGCCAAAGGCTTCGCCACCGAAGACCCGAACGTGGCGCAGGTTTCGATGAACCTGACGAACTACGAGAAAACGCCCGTCTTCCGCGTCGTGGAGTTGATACGTCGTGAGGCCGCGCGTTACGGCGTCCCCATTATCAACACCGAGCTCGTCGGTATGTCGCCGTTGCAGGCGCTGCTCGATTGCGCGGCCTGGTACTTACAGCTGGACGACTTCAAACGCGAGCAGGTCCTCGAGGCGCAGATATTCGAAGCGTCGCCGGATTAACGGCGGAACGTAACGGCTATGCTATGTCCATCTTGCCACGCGACGGTAAGGGCCGACGCTAACTTCTGTCCCGTTTGCGGCGCGCCGGTCGGTCGGGCCGGCGGTTACGGCGTCGAGTTGCGCGAGGTAGCATGCCTGGCGGGCGACGTGCAGGGGTTGGCGAAGCTCGTGGGCAGTATGCCTACGGCGCAGGTTTCCGATTACGTAGCCGAATGTATGGCGGCCCTCGACGACGCGTGTACGGCGCACGGGGGTACGGTGATTAACAGGTATACCGCCGGCCTAACGGCGATTTTCGGCGCGCCGGTAGCGAGGGAGCGGGAAGTGGAGCTGGCCGTACGCGCCGCCTTTGCGTCGCGCGACTGCATAGCCGACGTCTCGAAGCGGTTGCACGCCGCGTCGGGCCAAAACGTCGCGACCAGGTTCGCGGTCGATTTCGGCGTGGTCCGGGTGGGGGCCAACGTCGCCGCGGCCGATTACGTGGCCCTGGGTTCGACCGTCGAAAACGCCGCCCGCTTACGAAACAACGCCCGGCCTAATACGGTTTTATTAAGCGCCGCGGCGGCGGACCAAGTGCGGCGGTTATTCACGGTGAAGCCGGTATCGCTCGGCGCTACTACCCCCGACGGCCTTGCCGAAACCGGTTTTATCGTCGACGGGTTCGCCGATTCGTTTGCGGGAGTCGCGCCGTCGCGTAAGGTGTTCGTCGGTCGGGACGGGGAATTGCTGAGGTTGCGTCGTACGTTGGAAGACCTCCGCGCGGGGCGGGGCGCGGCGGTCGGTATTTCCGGCGGCCCGGGGATAGGCAAAACGCGCCTCGTGACGGAGGCTTTGGCGGGCCTGGAAGACGTACGCGTTTTCGTCGGCAAATGTTTACCGGTAACGGTCGAGGTTTCGTACGCGGCGTTCCGAAGCCCGTTGAGCGATGCGCTGGCGCACTTCTCCGGCGCGAGCTATCTCGAGCGGGCCGAGGACCTCCTCCGCGCCGGGAAGCCGGAGTTGCTCGAGGCGGCGCCGCTCTTGAGCGCGGTTTTAGAGCAGCACCCCCTCGAAACCCCTATTACCGAACAACTTAGGGGCGTCGCGCGGTTCGAACGGCTTTACGAGTTATTCGAAACCGTTTGGGCCGACGTGGCCGCGAGAGGGCCGGCGGTGTTAATACTCGAGGACGCGCAATGGGCGTCGAACGCGGATTTCCTGCTCCTCTCGCGCTTCGCCTCTCGCGTAAATAAGCTTCGGTTATTGTTAATCGTAACGGCGCGGGAGCCGGAGCTTCTGCGGCGCGTTACCGCGGACGTCGTCGAGTTGCCGCCGTTGGCGGACGGCGACGTCGCAGAGCTGGTCCGCGCTCTAATCCCCCGCGAGCGCCTCGCGCCGGAATTGCTGCGGCGCATTATTACGTGGGCGAGGGGTAACCCTTTGTACTGCGAGGAAGTCGCGGCGGCGGTTTTGACCCGGGGGGCGGGGGAGGCTTTCAAGCCGCCGGCGTCGGTTAAGGCGGCGGCCCGGGCGCGCGCGGACAGGTTGAGCCCGGAGGCGTCGAAAGTAGCGAAGATAGCGTCGTGCGTAGGGTTGGAGGGCGAGCTCGCGTTGGTGCGCGACGTAGCGCCCGCTGAAATCCGCGAGGTCGTCGACGAGTTAATCGCCGAGCTCGAGCGCGTCGGGGTCCTGACGGTTTCGGGAGGGAGGTTCTCGTTCGCTCACGACGTAACGGGAGAGGTTTTGTACGAATCTTTAATTAAGAAGGAGCGAAGCGCGATTTTTTCCGCGATCGCTCGCGCGGCCGAAAAGAGGGGTACCGAACCGGGAATGGTGGCACACTACCTTTTGGAGGCCGGACGAAATCGGGACGCGGTCGAGCATCTCAAGGCGGCGGGGGACCGGGCGGCGGCGGTTTACGCGCTTTTGGAGGCGATATCGCATTACCAACGCGCGTTCGAGTGCGTCCGTGACGTGGGCCCGGTAGACCCCGGTTTAAGAGTGGAATTAATCGAGAAGTTGTCTTCTTGTCTTCTGGACTACGCCGACCCGAAGCGTGCTCTCGAGCTCGCCGAGGAAGAGTTGAAGTATGCCGAGACGTCGGTCGCGAGGGCGAAGCTATTGTGCCTGGCCGGTAAAGCTTATAGCGAATTGGGGGAGAATCGTGAAGCACGGCTGTACTTGGAGGACGCGCGAAATATCTATAACGCTTTGAACGAACCCCTTCTGGAAGGGAAGACGCTCCAATCTTTGGTAAAGGTTTTAGCGTGTTTGGGCGAAGACGGCGCGCGCCGTCGGGCTATAGCCGAAGCGTTAGCGCGTTTCACCGAGGCCGGCGACGACGTAGCCGTCGCGTATTGTTACAATATTATAGGGTCCGATTATTTGAACGCCGACGAACCGGAGCGAGCGCTGGAGTATTTCCACGACGGCCTATATATTTGGCAACAGGCCGGAGATCTACCGGGGCAGGCCATCGCTTTAACTAACTTGGGCTTCGCCGACTACCTTTTAGGGCGTTATCACGACGCGGTGGATTTCGCCGAACGGGCGCTGGAGATAACGCGGCGCATCGGCACCCGCCGGACCGAGGCAGCCGCGGTCTGCAATTTGATAGCTTATTACCTGTACCTCGAGCCTTCGAAGGCCGAGGAATACGGCCGGGAAGCGGTGGCGTTGGCCGAGGATATCTCCAGCTACGAAATCTTATCCGGGGCACATATTAACGTAGGCGAGCTCGAACGTTGCCGGGGCCGGTGGGACGCGGCGCGCGAACACGCAGCGGCGGCTTTGGAGGCGGCCGCTCAGATCGGGTCGGCGGCGCATAAATTTTACGCCGAATTATTGGGAGCGCGCGTAGAGGTGGACGCCGGCGCGTACGACTCCGACGAGTTCCGTCGCCACTACCGGGCGGTCTTCGCGCTCGAGCCGCCGTCCCGGGAGACCGCCGCCCTCGCCCGGGCGAACCTCGACGCCGATTTGGCGCTGGCGCGGCGGGATGCCGGGCGCGCGGCCGAGATGGTGGAAGAAGTGGCGGCGGCGGTGGCCGCGGCGAAGAAGGCCGAAGAGGTACACGAGGGCCGCTTGCGGCTCGGCGAGCTTAAATTATTTCTGGGGGACGCGGCCGGGTCGGCGGCCGAATTCGACTGGGTAATGCGCCAGACCGACGGCCGCGATTTCTTGCACTGGCCGCGCGCCGCCTTCCGTTTGGCGCAGGCTTGCTTCGCGTCGGGCCGCCGCGACGACGCCGCCCATTACCTCGAGTCGGCCGAACGCGTATTTAGTAAACACGATTGGCAGTATTGGTTGGACCGCGTGGCCCGCTTCCGGGAAGAAGCGAAACTTTAAGGAGAACGCGAATTATGAAGACCTTCGTTACCGCGTTTGGGTTGATTTTCCTTGCCGAACTCGGCGACAAGACGCAACTCGCGGCCATCGCGATGGCGTCGCAAACCGGCAAGCCGTGGCACGTATTTTTCGGCGCCGCGCTGGCCCTGGCGGCGTTGACCTTCGTCGGCGTCTTCCTGGGGGTGGGCATCGCGAAGTTGGTCCCGCCGACCGTTATCCAAAAAGTTGCCGGCGTCCTCTTCGTCGCTTTCGGCGTTTTAATTTTCTTCGGGAAATTTTAAACGCGCGGCAGGATAGCAAAAAAGGCGGCCTCTCGGCCGCCTTTAATTTTATTCCCGGCGGGTTACTTCCGCTGGACGAGGTAGGGCCCCAACGCCAGCGCGTCCAGGCTGGAGCGAAGGAACACCTCCACCGCTTCCTCCGGCTTGTAGACGATGGGGTACCCGTGGAGATTGAAAGAGGTGTTTAGTACTATGCCGCGGCCCGTCGCCTCCTCGAAAGATTTCAGCACCCGGTAGTAACGGGGGTTCCAATCTTCGAATACTTCCTGCGGCCGCGTCGTCTTGTCGTACGGATGGGTCGCGGCGCGGTACTCGTCGCGTTGAGCGGTGGAGTCGAAGGCCATGACCATGTACGGCGCGGCCATAGCTTTGGGTTTGACGGCGTACTCCTCGGCCCGTTCGGCCAGAACCGAAGGCGCGAAGGGCATCCAGAAGTCGCGGCTTTTTATCATCTCGTTTATTCTGGGGATGACGGCCATGTCGGTGGGGTCGGCCAGTATGGACCGGTTGCCCAACGCCCGGGCGCCGAATTCCATCCGGCCGGCGTAGCGCGCCGCGATGTTACCCGCCCCCACCAGCCGGCCCAATTCCCAATCGATATCTTCGGGTTCGGAAACCTTAACGTCGTCGGCGCGCCTTACGGCGACGAGCGCGCGCCCGCAATCGACGTCGCCGAATTCGCCGCCGAAATAGATGGGCCCCAGGGGAGGTATGTCGGTGGCCAGGCCGGCGCGGCGCCGCTCCTCGTCGTAAACCACGTAACACGCGCCGATGGTATTGGATTCGTCGCCGCACGACGGCATTACGAAGAGCTCCTCCACTTCCGGCAAATCGTATACTACTTTGTTGGCCTTCACGTTCATGAAGACGCCGCCGGAGAGCGCGACTCGTTTGATGCCGGTTTCGCGGACGCAGTTCGCGACCCATTCCGCCAGGACCTTCTCGGCGAGGAGTTGGATGGATGCGCTGGCGTTGTCGAAGCGCGTTAAGGCCAGCCGTCCTCTCATGTATTTGAAGGATCGGTAAGCGTCGGGCAGGCCGTCGGCGCGTTCCCAGGACAGGCCGTTGACGCGGAAGAGGCCCGAGAAGCAGTTTTCCTCCGGTTTGGACGCGAGGCGCCGGGCGCCGTACGGCGCCATCCCCATGACCTTGTGCTCGTCTTCCAACGGCATCATGCCGAGGAGGGTCGTGGCTATGGCGTATATTATGCCGAGCGAGTTGCTCTCGTGGACGGCGGCTATCCGTTCGATCTTGCCGTCTTGGCCTACGTTGACGGTGGCGCACAGGTCGTCGCCCGAGCCGTCGCACGTCAGGATCAGGACCGGGCCCTCCCGCCACGGCGAACACCAGTACGCCGCGTAGGCGTGCGCGTTGTGGTGTTCGACGAAGCGGACGCGCTTCTCGTCGAAGCCGAGGCGGACCGCGTCCTCGAGCCGGCCGGCGCGGCGCCGCTTGCGGAAATAGCGGTTTACGGGGGTACTCCTGAGGAATTTCCTGACCGCGGTGCGGCTGCTCGATGCTTGGCGGAACGCCGCCATGAGTTCGGCGCGGGTACGGGAGTACGGTTGATGTTCGCCGTTGAAGGCGACGACGTCGACGTCGTCCACGGAACAGCCGGTCAGCCTGAGGCATTCGGCGACGGCGTTTTCGGGGAAGCAGTCTATGTTCTTGACGCGGACGAGTCTTTCTTCGGAAATCGCCGCTACGACGCGGCCGTCTTCGACGAGCGCCGCGGTGGCGTTGTGGCCGTCATGTATTCCTAAGACTTTCATATATTCTCCGGTTGCGGTGAATTTTAGCATTAAAAATAACATAAGCGGGGGCTTTAGTCAATTTATGTTTGCGTTCGTGCTTGTATCGTCGAGCCGCCCGTTTTTTATTGCCGCGTAAGTATGTTTGTCGTATGCTGTTTACGTGCGGCCCCAAAAGCTGGCGGAGATATTGCGCCGGGTGGAGAAGACGCGCGTCGTCGTCGCGGGAGACCCGTGTCTGGACGCGAACGTCTACGGCCGGGCGGACTCGGTGGCGAGGGAAGCGCCGGTAGTCGCGCTCGAGGCGGCCGAAGAAGTGTTCGCCCCCGGTCAGGCTACGAACGTCGCCGCTAACGCCGCGGCGTTGGGTGCCCGCGTGTACTTCGTCGGCGTCGCCGGCGACGACGAACGGCGCGTCCGTTTGGCGGAACTTTTAAACGGATTGGGCGTGGACGCGGGCGGCCTGGTCGCCGAGGCCGGGAGGCCGACGACGTTTAAAATTAAGTACGTAGGCCGCGAAGCGCAACGGCACAACCAGCACCTCTTCCACGTGTACCGGCAGGAAAAGAGGCCGGCCGCCCGGGGGACGGCGCGGCGGGTGCGGGCTTTGGCCGCGGCGGCTTTGAAGAACGCCCGGGCGTTGGTGCTATCGGATTACGGTAACGGCACGCTCAGCGCCGGCTTCGCGAAGTGGCTTATCGCGGAGAGCGCGCGCCGGGGCGTCGTCTCGGTGGCGAACGCGCGCGGCGACTTAAAGAAGTTCCGCGGAGCCGCGGCCGCGGTGGCCAATATGGAAGAGCTAGCCGACCTCGCCGGACGTAACGCCTTGGCCGGGGGCGACCTCGGGGCCGCCATAGACGCCGCGGCGGCGAGGCTTAACGTCCACTATTTAGTTATTACCGCCGGTGAGGAGGGAATGTACGCGTGGCCGGTGCGCGGCCGCGCGCTGCACCTCCCTACGGCGGCGCGCGACGTGGTCGACGTAACGGGGGCGGGCGATACCGTAACCGCGGCGTTGGCGGTGGCGTTGGGAGCGGGTTTGGGTTTAACCGCGGCCGCGACGTTCGCGAACCTCGCCGCGGCGGCCGTCGTAGCTCGAGACGGGACGTCCATAGCCCGGGCGGCGGAGCTAAAGCGGTTCTTGTGAACGCGGCGTTACCGTTTTGACAACCGGCGGGCGGCGTGTTAGAATAAACGGCGGGTACGTGAAACGGGTCTAAAACTACGCAACGGAAAAAATGGTTACTCTTGGCGAAAAGATAAAAAAGTTGAGAACGGCGCGCGGTTATACGCAGAGCGCCTTCGCCCGGGAACTCGACATCTCGCCCGGGTATCTCAGTCAGCTCGAGATGGGTTTACGTAAACCGTCTCGCGACCTTATTGGGCGGATGGCGGATACGTTGGGCGCGTCGTTGGATTACCTGCTGCGCGACGATAAAGGCCCGTCGGTGGAAGGCGTCCCCGAGGAAATCGTCGAGTTTTTCCGCAGCGAACACGTGACGGCTACGGACCGCGAAGAGCTGCTGTCCTTTTTCAGTTGGTGGCGTCGTGAACGCGCGCGGCGAGGCCGGACGCCGAAAGTTAAAAAGAAAAAACGTACGTAGAAGTACTAGGAGGTTGGAATGGCCGGCAGGTTAATTCGCACCGTAATATTGGTACTGATGTCCGCGGGGTTGGCGGCCGCCGCCAACGTCGAGCTCAAACTCTCTACGCCGCTCGAGGCGACGTTGAAGGATAATTTCTGCCTGCACGTATCGCCCGACGGCGAATCGGACATAATCATTTGCTTAAACGCCGGCGCGCCGCTGACGCTCGTCGCCCGCATGAAGGATAAGGGAACGTTAGAGGGCGAAGAGGGTCATTGGTATAGAGCCGAGGTAATGGGAGGCGCGGAAGGCTGGGTATTCAGCACCTATCTCGACATTAAGCCGGTTGGCGAAGGAGACGCGACGGTCGCCGGCTCCGATTGCGAGTAGAGGACCGTACCGCTTCATCGGGGAGGCCCATGGCGCAACGGGACGGAGGGTCGGCTGCTGTGGAACGGCGGGCCCAAAAGGTTATCGCCCGTTTCGGCTTGACGGGGCCGCCGGTCGCGTTGGAGGATGTCTGTCGCGTTTTGGGCTTTACGGTCCGCGTTCGACCGTTTGATTACGTAGCGGGTTTATTTATAAACGATGACGTCTTCCCGGTAATAGTCGTTAACTCGCGCGAACGGCGGGAACGGCAACGTTTCACCATCGCCCACGAGTTGGGCCATTATTTTTTAGGCCACGGCCGAAAGTCCTTCGCGGAACCCGGAGGACGAAACCGCCGGGAGCGTGACGCCGAGCGGTTTGCGGCTTATCTGCTTATGCCGGCGGCGTGGGTGCGGCATTACTGGGCGGCTTACGCCGCCAACTACGAAAACCGGTCCGCTATACTTGCGGACTTATTCGAAGTGTCCCCCGCGGCTCTAAAACTGCGCGTCAAGGAATTGGGATTGGAAGGGCCGGCCCGAGGGAAAACATGAAGATGCCGACCGTTATTATCGGCGGCGGCTTAGCGGGCGTAGAGGCGGCGTGGCAATGCGCCCGCTTTGGCGTGCCGGTGGAGCTTTACGAGATGCGGCCCGCGAAGATGACGCCGGCCCACCGCACCGGCGCTCTGGCGGAATTGGTGTGCAGCAACTCTTTTAAATCTATGGTGGAGGGTACGGCGCCTGCTTTGCTGAAAGAGGAGATGCGGCGTTTGGGTTCGTTAACTCTTCAGGCCGCGGCGTCGGCCCGCGTTCCGGCCGGCGGCGCCTTGGCCGTAGACAGGGTACGCTTCGCGGAGGAGGTTACCGCCGCGCTCGAGGGACACGCCGGCATAGACGTGGTTCGGGCCGAGGTCGAGGAATTGCCCCCGGCGCCCGCCGTGGTCGCCGCCGGGCCGCTGACGTCGGAGGCTATGGCCGGGGAGCTCGCCGCCGCGGTGGGGCGGGAGAACCTCTTTTTCTTCGACGCCCTTGCGCCCGTAGTGTCGGCCCGGAGCGTCGATAGGGATAAAACGTTCGAGGCCAGCCGGTACGGCAAAGGCGAAGGGGTATACGTCAACTGTCCGTTAACGGCGGCGGAGTACCGGGCGTTTACGCGGGCACTGGTCGCGGCGACGACGGCCCCCTTGCGCGATTTCGAAAAACGTTTGTTCTTCGAGGGGTGCGTTCCGCTGGAGGAACTCGCGCGCCGAGGCGAGGATACGTTGCGGTTCGGGCCGATGAAGCCGGTCGGTTTAGAAGACCCCCGAACGGGTAAAAGGCCCTACGCCGTCGTACAGCTCCGCGCCGAAGACCTGGGCCGCGAGATGTTCGGCCTCGTCGGCTTTCAGACGCGCCTAACCCAACGCGAACAGCGCCGCGTTTTACGGATGGTACCGGCCCTTGCGGGAGCCGAGTTCCTCCGTTACGGCGCCGCCCACCGCAACACGTATATTTGCTCGCCCGCCGTCCTCGATGCCACGACGGAGCTGAGCTCGAGGCGGGGTATATTCGTCGCGGGACAATTAACGGGAGTAGAGGGGTATATGGAGGCGGCCGCCGCCGGTATAATCGCCGGCATGAACGCGGCCCGGTACGCCCGGGGCGAGCCGCTCGTCTATCCGCCGCCCGAGACGGCGACGGGGGCGCTGCTGCGCTACATATCGACGGCCCCGCGGGCTACGTTCGCCCCTATGAACGTGAACTTCGGCCTGTTCCCGCCGGCCGGCGGAAAGGGTAAAAGAGACCGGCAACGTCGGGTCGTCGCGCGGGCGCGGAGCGCGTTCGGCCGGTGGGCGGAGCAGCTCGAGCTGTCATCCTGACCGCCCTTTACCGTTTTTCATAGAACCTTAATAGTAATCGTACGCGCCGCGTTTCCGTTTACGGCGCGCGGGCGCGGTTAGGTATTCGGCCTATGGGCGATAATTCCCGGTCGTTAAGTACGCCCGGCGGTATTCTATTGACTTGAGGAGGATAAATACTTATATTCATTAACGTTGTGGCGTAATACGCGCGTGCCTAACATTTACGAAAGGAGTATTATGGGCTCGCGGCGGGTAACGTTAAGGTTCCAGTTATTCGCGATATTTTTGGTATATATCGTGGTACTGGTGGTATTGGCCGCGGCGGCCCGAATTACCGGCGCTTGGGGTTTAGTCGCGGCGGTACTCGCGTTTACCGTGTTGGGCGCGGCGGCGATATATTGGTGGTTCGACAAGCGCGTATTCCGACCGCTGGGGGGCGCCGTGGCTTTCCTGGAGAGCATCGCGGCTGGCGATTTGAGCGTGGAACCGCGCCCGCGGACCGAAGACGAAATAGGAAGGCTATATCGCGCCATAGACGCTATGGCGGTGGGCATCCGCGAGCTTTTAGTCGGTATCAAACAAGCCGGCCTGGACATTAACAAGGGGACCAGCGAGATACTGGCCTCCATCGTCCAGCAGAGCGCGGGCGCGAGCGAGCAAGCGTCGTCGATAAGCGAGACCAGCACGACCGTGACGGAGGTCAAACAGACGAGCGAGCAAGCGGCGGGTCGCGCCCAGGACATCGTCGGCGTCTCGGAACAGTCCGCCGAGTTTTGCACCGACGGCGAAACGTCGGTCGAGAAGACGGTCGAAGAATTCGATCTCATCGCCGACCAGGTGGAGAAGAGCGCCGTCAGCGTTTTAACGTTGTCCGAGAAGACCCAACAGATAAGCGA
Organism: bacterium; assembly: GCA_035529855.1. NCBI lineage: Bacteria > bacterium. The sequence goes on along the minus strand of DATKVX010000017.1, from coordinate 21,357 downwards.
AATACTGCGTACTGTTCGAGAGCTCGCCGAGCGGTCGAACATCCTGTCGTTGAACGCGTCCATCGAAGCCGCCCGGGCGGGCGAGGCCGGCAAGGGTTTCGGCGTCGTTGCCGTCGAGGTCAAGAACCTTGCCGACCAGTCGAAGGCCGCGGCGTCGCAGATCCAGGAGATATTGAACGAAATCCAAAGCGCGGCCAACACCTCCGTGATGGTAGCCGAAGAAGCGTCGAAGAGGGTTGACCGCGGTAAAGAGATCGTCGGTATCTTACGCGAACGTATGGAGAACTTATCCGAGGCCGTAGCAACCGTCGGACGTTCGGCGAAGCAAATCGCGTCGTCTTCCAATCAGCAGAGCATCGGTATGGAGCAGGTAGCGTTAGCTATGGAGAACATTAACCAGGTCGCGGCCGAGAACGTGACCAGCATCAAAGAGATCGAGGACGCCGCCCGCGGCTTGAGCGATTTGGGTGCCCGGCTGGCGGGCTTGACGGGCCGTTACAGGTTGGAGGTGTAGATACTTCGCAGCATGAGCGACGCGTCGCAGGACCCGATGGAAGAAATTTTCGCTATGTTCCGGGCGGAGGGTCGGGAGCACGTGAACCGCGTAACCGAGCTCCTGCTCGCTTTGGAGCGCGGCGACGTCGACGCCGCCGGATTGGAGGAGTTGTTTCGTGCCGCGCATAGTTTGAAGGGGTCTGCCAGTACGCTGGGCGTTAACGGCGTGGCGGAGATCGCGCACGCCATGGAAGACGTCTTCGGCGCGGTAAGGCGGGGCGAGGTCAAGTACGACGAAAAGGCCAATAGCGAGATATTGGCCGCCTTGGATGTGATAAGCGTATTAATCGAAGAGGCCACGCCGGAACAGGAGGCGGATGACCCCCGCGCGCCGGTGGCGGCCGATGGGGTGCGGCGTTTGCTCGAAGCCGGCGGCGGCACCGGGCGGTCGCCGTCTCGCGCCGAGGGCGGGGGGGTTATGGAAAAGGGTAAAGCCGCGGCCGACGCGGGGGCGACGGCGTTCGAGGAGAAACGGGGTAGCGGAGTGCGGCGTTCGGGAGAGGAGACGGTACGGCTGCCGGTCGCGAAGCTGGACGCGGTGATAGACGGTTTTTCCGAAATGTGGGAAGAGAAATTCAGAAACGACGAATTCGGCGCCCGGTTTCACGGCCTAGCGCTCTCGGCCCGGGCCGCCGGTAAGACGCTTGACGAAGCCCTCGAGACGTACCGGCGGGGGGGGGACGCGGAGGAATTTTTACGTCAGGTGGAAAAAGCGGCCGAGGCTTTCAACTCGGCTGACCGCGAGATACGCGCCATCGATTTCGACTACGGCGGCGCGGCGAAGGCGTTCGAGCTAAATCTCGCCGGTTTCGGAGATGAGTTGAGCCGGCTTCGGATGGCGCCGCTGCGGGGGTTATTCAGGGGTTTCCGGCGGCCGGTGCGCGACCTCGCCGTTCGATTAGGGAAAAACGTGCGACTGGATATCGTAGGCGAGGACAAAGAACTCGATAAAACTATAATCGAACTTATTAAAGACCCCCTCAACCACATCTTGCGGAATGCGGTCGACCACGGCATCGAGGGCGAGAGCACGCGGCGCGCGGCGGGTAAACCGCAAGCGGGTAGGGTTCTTATATCGAGCACGCGCGTGGGTTCGCGTTTGTTTATCGAGATAGAGGACGACGGCCGGGGGATAGATTTGGAGGAAGTCAAGAAAGCGGCGGTAGGTGCCGGCGTGGTCCGTGCCGAAGCGGCGGAGGGTCTGGAACCGGGGGAAATCGCGAGGCTGGTGTTCGAGCCGGGGTTAACGACGAAAGCGGAGGTTTCCGAATTCGGCGGCCGGGGCGTGGGGCTCGATATCGTCGTCGCCAACGTCGCCGCGCTGGGGGGGGCGGTTGACGTTTGGACGGAAGCCGGCGTGGGTACCAGGTTTACGATCCAATTACCCCTTACTATAGCGACGGCCCGGGGGGCGTTAGTTGAAGCGGGAAACGCCCGATTCATCGTACCCTCGAGCGCCATCAGGCGGGTGGCCCTGGCGTCGGCCGGCGACTTCGAAACGGTGGAGGGTAGGCCGGTAATGCGGTACGAAGGAAGGACGATCGCGGCCGGCGAGCTGGCGGCGATTTTGGGCACCGGCGGCAACGGGGGTTTCGAAGCCGGTTCCGCGGTATTGGTTTTATCTTCGCCCTCGGGGGATGCCGCGCTGGTCGTTTCCGGCGTAGCGGGGGAGGGCGAATTCCTGACGAAAGACTTGAGCGACGTCGGCGCGCAGATGCCGTATTTCGGCGCCGCGCACGTTACCGGGAAGGGCGAAGTAATCTTGATATTGAACGCCGACGTTTTAGTGCGCGAGATAATGCGCGGGGAAGTGGCCGTTCGCCCCGTCGCGGCGGCGGCGCCCGAGGTGCGGAAGCGAACCGTACTCGTAGTCGACGACTCCTTAACGACGCGCGCGTTGGAGAAGAATATCCTCGAGGCGGCCGGGTACGACGTCGCCGTCGCGAGCGACGGCCGGGAAGCGTTGGAGGTGCTGGCCGAAGTGCCGTGCGACCTTGCCGTCGTCGACCTCCAGATGCCCCGGATGGACGGGTACGAGTTGACGAGGCGCCTCCGCGCGTCCGCGGATTACCGCGATTTGCCGGTTGTCGTCGTGACGTCGCTCGAGACGGACAAGGATATGGCCCGCGGCCTGGAGGCCGGCGCCGACGCGTACATAAAGAAAAGCCACTTCGACCAACGCGAATTGCTGTCGGTTATTGAGCAGTTTATCTGAAGGATTAAACGAGGATGGAAGAAAAGATACGACCTATCCGGGTTTTGGTGGCGGAAGATTCCGCCGTCGTGGCGCGAGTCTTAGTCGACGTGCTAACGACGGACCCGGATATCGAAGTAGTCGGGGTAGCCGCCGACGGCGTCGAAGCGGTCGCGATGGCGAAGTCGCTCAAACCCGACCTTATAACGATGGACGTCCGGATGCCCAAGATGGACGGCCTAGTCGCCACGCGAAAAATTATGGAGGAGATGCCGACGCCCATCGTTGTCGTGAGTGCGAGCGTAAACGTGCAGGATTTGAACATTACGTTTGAAGCCTTACGCGCCGGCGCCCTCGAGATTATAGAAAAACCGAAGGGAATCGGCCAGAAGGACTACGAGGCCGTCCGGGGTAGGCTAAACAGGGCCGTCAAAGCGATGAGCGAAGTGAAAGTCGTTCGCCGGATGCCGGAGGCTAGGTTGCGGCGTCGTTCGCGCCTACCGAAGGCGGTTTTGCGGGCGGGCGAAAAGGGGCGGGTGGTACTTATCGGGAGCTCGACCGGAGGGCCGGCCGCGCTCGAGAAGATATTTTCACAACTACCGGTTAAGTTCCCGGCCCCGGTTTTGGCAGTGCAACACATCGCGCCGGGCTTCATCGGCGGCCTCGCCGAGTGGTTGACCCAAGGCTCGGGGTTGCACGTTAAAGTCGCCGCGGCGGGGGAGGAACCGCAACCGGGTACGGTTTATTTCGCTCCCGACGGGTACCATATGGTCGTAGACCAGTACGGCCTTATTGCCTTGGACGACGGCCCGCCCGAGAAAGGCCATAAACCTTCCGTTGACCGCCTTTTTACGACTGCGGCGCGAACGTGGGGGTCGCGCTGTATCGGCGCTCTGCTGACCGGTATGGGCAAGGACGGCGTGGCCGGTTTGGCGGAGGTAAAGCGCGCGGGTGGCCTCGCGTTCGCCCAGGATGAAAAGAGTGCCGTCATATACGGGATGCCCAAAGAGGCGGTGGCGGCGGGCGTCGTAGATAAAGTATTGTCGCTCGGGGACATCGCGGCCGAGATGGTCTCGCTTACGTCTTAGGCAGGGGGAACGTACGAAGGTCGGTATGAGGGAACGCAGAAGGATACTCTTAGTCGACGATACCGAAACGATCCTGTTATTCCTGAAGACGCTTCTGGCCGGCCAGGATTTCGATTTTTTGACGGCCAAGAACGGTGCCGAGGCGGTCGAACGAGCCCGCCGCGAGCGGCCGGACCTCGTTTTGCTCGACATATTCATGCCGGTGATGGACGGCATCGAGGCTTGCCGCGTCATGAAGGGGGACCCGGAGCTCAAGAACATCCCGGTAGTTATCGTTACGGCGCGGAGCGAAGCCGAAAACGTCGAACGGTGTTTGGAAGCCGGATGCGACGATTACGTCTTCAAGCCCATTAGGAAGTTAGAGTTGCTCGATAAGATAAACCGATTACTCGGGCGGAGTTAACGGCGCGACATCGCCACGGCGCGGGTCGAAACCATTATGACCGACGGGACCAAAGACAAGAAGGCGCAGGGGGAGTACCTGCTCCACGTTTTAGAGCAAGGCAAAACTTTTACGGAGCAGTTACTCAAAGAGAACGCGGAGCTTCGGGCTGCGATTAACCGGTTGCAGAAGCAGGCCGGTGAAGGGCCGGGGCTGGGTAAGGCGCCGCCTGCCGACGACCCCGAGCTGAAGAAGAAGTACGACGAGCTCGCGGCCGCCTATAACGGCTTGCGCGACCGGTACCGGAAATTAGCCGGAGAGTTGAACGCCATAAAAACCGAGAACATCGACTTCGCTAAGAAGTACGTCGAAATAGAAGAACAGAACACCAGCCTCGCCAATTTGTACGTCGCCTCCTACCAGCTCCATTCCACCCTCAACTTCGCCGAGGTCGTTCGCATCGTCGTCGAAATCGTAATCAACCTCATCGGCGCGGAGAAGCTCGGCGTCTTCATCTTCGACGAGGAAACCGAACGTTTGGAGTGTGTCGCTCACGAAGGCCTCGCGAAAGGGGAAAGGCGCCCCATCGTAATCGGCGAAGGCCTTCAGGGAAAGGTTGCCGCGTTCGGCGAATCGTACTATATAACGGACGAGGCGAAACAACGCGGGGCCGAAAAAGCGGGCGAGCCCATCGCCTGCATACCGGCGAAAATACAGAACCGTTTGATAGGCGTAATATCGATATACAGACTCCTACGCCAGAAGGACGGTTTCACGTCCATCGATTTCAAGCTATTCGACTTATTGGCGGGCCACGCCGCGACCGCGCTTTATTCCTCTAAGCTGTACGCCCTCTCCGAACGAAGGCTGGATACTTTCCGCTCGTTCTTGGATTTATTGAAGATACCCCGCGACGACGGTCAAACCGACTACCGCTAACGTACCGCCCGGGGGGGCGACGGCGGAAGCTCCCGGCCGGGCGGTACCGGTCGTAGGGGCGCTTTCGTGACGGGAGTGACGCGCGTTTAAGGAGGTAGCGATGAAAGTGAAACGTTCGCTGTTTTTGGCCGTGGCCGTAGCGACGGCGGGCGCCGCGTTCGCCGATATTTCCATAGTCTCGTCGTGGCCTTCGCCGGCCCAGACGCCGTACGGCGTTACCTACGACGGCTCATATATCTGGGTGTCGTGCAACGAGGACGGCAAGGAAATAATGTTCAAGTGCGACCCCGCCTCCGGCAGCGTGGTGTCTTCCTTCAAGGTCGATACTACCGGCCTATTCGGTTGCGTTTACGACGGCTCGTACTTGTGGTACGACGCGCTTAATACCTCGCTCGATTATTACATATACCAGGTTACGGATACCGGTTCCATCTTATCGTCGTGGAAATCGCCGCTCGCCCGGACGGTAGGCGTGGGATGGGACGGTTCTTACTTCTGGTTGAGCTCTTATTTCGGCGTTCTCGGTTGGGCTACTGAAACGGGCTCGTTGGTGGGGTCGTTCGGCACCGGTTGGCGGCCTACCGGCGTCGCCTTCGACGGGTACTACCTTTGGACCGCCGAATATAACCAACCTGCGTTGTACCGGCTTACCACCGCCGGTTCTTTAGTGGCGTCGTACTCGTTTCCGGCGGGACAGCCCTGGGGCCTCGGCTTCGACGGCGATTACCTGTGGGTAACGAGTACAGGCGGGACCGGCGACGTATACAAGGCCGACTTCGGCGGATATCCCGCCGTAGCGCCGGCGTCTTTCGGCCGCGTCAAGGCGTTGTACCGCTAGCGGTCGAGTGTAGAAAATGCCGGCTCGCCGAGCCGGCTTTTTTTTAGGCGGTTCGCCGGGTTTAGCGCGGCGGCTCGCTTTGCCGGGGCCGGTATATCCGTACCTCGCGGCGGGTGCCGTCGGCCACGTATAAGGTCCCGTTGGGCGCTACCGCGACGGCCGAGGGGGCGGTCAGCGAGAGCGGGACCTCCTCGAGCAGTTCGCCTTTGGGCGAGAACTCCGCGACGAAATTCTCCAGCGCGCCGCCGGCGTCCGTGCGCTGGCTTAGGATGAAGAAATTGCCGCCGGGGCCGAACGCGATTTCGGCCGGTACGGACGCGAGGTCTTCCCCGATTTTTAAACGGAGCGGGTTGGCGCGGCCGGCCGTGAAGAATAAAACGTCGCCCGCGGCCCCGGGTGCGTACGCTACGCCGCCGTCGGGAGCGATGGCGACGTCCAGTATTTGGCCCGTATCGCGGTCTTCTCCCCACGTCTCGAGGAGTACGCCTTCGGGCGAAAATATTAATAGGCCGCCGGCTTCGGCGTCGGCGACGTATATCTTCCCGTCCGGACCCGCGGCTACGCCGAACGGCGCGGCGAGGTCGCGCTCGCCTATGGTCCTGACGAAAGTCCCGTCGGCGCGGAAGGCCGAAACGCGGTGGGTCCCGAATTCCGCGACGTATATATTACCATCCGGGTCGGCGGCGACGTCGGTCGGCACGAAGAGCTCGCCGGGCCCTTTTCCCAAGCCGCCGATGGCGCCGAGGTACAAGCCGTCGACGTCGAAAATTTGAACGGCGCAATTTAGCGACGAATCGCCGACGTATATTTTCCCGTCCGGGGCGACGGCTAAGGCCGTCGGTTCCCACGAATCGCCGGGTAGGTTCAAGCGGCCCACGTCGACGTAGCGCTCGGTGCGTTCTTGCGGGGCGCACGATAGCGCCAGCAGGAAGGCCGGTATGATATAATGTATACGCATATTAACGGTACCCGGGATATTAAACCTTGTAGCGTTGGTTGTCAAGTAACGTCGCGTGATGATGGGCGTTAAGAGTCGCATACTGGGGAACTTATACGGCGCCGTCAGCGGCGCGCGGAGCCGGGCCGAAAAAGTAGCCCGGGCGGAACTAGGAACGGCGGCCGTAGCGCCGGTCGTTTTATTACCGGTGACGCGGCCCATGACGTCGCGTTTGGCGTCCGCTTTGCGCCGGCGCAAGAAACGCGGCGACACCTACCGCGGTACGGTCGCGGGCCGCGACGTTTCGGTAGTGAATACCGGCGTGGGCGCGCCGTCGGCGGAGGGTAAAGTCTTCGCTTGCCTGGGCGTCGGCGCCGAAGTCTTGTTGCGGGTGGATATCTGCGGCGGCCTCGAGCCGGGTATGAAGGTGGGCGACGTCGTCGTCGCGGAACGGGCCGTACCGTTCGACAATACGACGCGCCTTATCGCGGGCGACGCCGACGTACCGGCGTCGCCGCTGCTTTTAAAATTGGCCGGAGACGTCTTGGCCCGTCGCCCGGGCGGCCGCTACCATAACGCCGCCGTCGCGACGGTGGATACCTTCCACCACCAGACGGACGAGATGCACCGGGAATGGCGGCGGCGGGCGGCGGCGGTCGATATGGAAACCAGCGTAATATACCACTTAGGCCGGCGGGCCGGCGCGCACGCCCTGGCCGTGATGGCGGTGAGCGACGTTCGCGCCGCGGGCCTCGACCCCTTCGGCGAGGGGCGCTTCCCGTACGGCGACTTGTACGGCGCGTTCGACGAGCTGGCGGATATCGCCTTGGATATAGTGAGTAACTTGCCGGACCCCTTACCGCCGCTGGAGGAAATGGAGCCGGAGGTTGACCCTTCCCAAGAGATTGGTTAAACAATTAAGATCGCGGCTGGGCGCCGCCGCGGTTTTGGACGGCGCCGCGGATCGCTACGTTCACGCCTTCGACGCGACGGCGAGCCCGGCCTTGCCGGACGTGGTCGTCGTCCCCAACGGGGTGGAAGATTTGGCGTGGGCGTGCGAGACGCTGTGGGCGGCGGGCGTCGCGACGACGCCGCGGGGCGCGGGGACCGGTTACGCCGGCGGCGCGGTGCCGGCTCGAGGAGGGGCCGTAATCGTATGCGACAGATTGAAAAGGGTCGAGGGCCCCGAAGGCGGCGCCGTAGCCGTGGAGCCGGGTGTCGTGGGCGACGACCTCAACCGTTATTTGAAGAACTACGGTAAGTTTTACCCCGTGGACCCGGCCAGCGCCGAGGCGTCGACGCTGGGGGGGCACGTCGCGACGAACGCCGGCGGCCCGCGCGCGCTTAAGTACGGCGTGACGCGCGATTACGTCGCCGCCGTAGAGGTCGTAAGCCCCTCCCGCGGCCGGGAGCTATACCGCGACGAACCGGGTAAACCGGACGTGCTCAGCGTCCTCGTCGGGTCGGAGGGTACGCTGGCAGTATTCCTTCGGATATGGCTGCGGGTATTGACGGCCCCCGAGGCCACGGCCGCGGCGGTAGCGACGTTCGACGACGCGGTCGCGGCGGCCGAGGTAGCGGGCGACGTACTCGGCGCGGGCGTCCTCCCCGCCAAGCTCGAGTTCCTGGACCGCCGTTGCCTCGAGTGCGTAAATGCCAAGGAGCCGGGGGTGTTGGACGAAGGCGCGGCCGCGGCGTTGATGTTCGAGTTCGACGGCTCGCCGGACGCCGTCGCGGGCGAGTTGGCGGCGACGGCCGCGATAGCCGGCAAGGCCGCGGCGCGTAGAGTGGAGACCGCTCCGGACGCCGCGACGGCGGAGCGTCTTTGGCGCGCGCGGCGCGGCATTTCGCCGGCGTTGGGGATGCTCGCGCCCCACAAGACGAACGAAGACGTATGCGTTCCCCTTTCCAAAATCCCGGCCTTGTTGGAATTCGTCGCGCAACAGGAAGAGGCGTACGACGTACCGGTCCCCACGTTCGGCCATATCGGCGACGGCAACCTCCACGTAAACTTCATGTACGACCGGCGGGTCGACGAGCAGCGCCGCCGCGTCGCCGAGGCGGTATCGGGACTTATGGCCCGGGTGGTGGAGCTGGGCGGTACGATAACCGGCGAGCACGGCGTCGGTACGGCCAAGGCTTCGTTTTTACCGCTCGAGCAAAGCGCGGCGGAATTCGCATACGCGCGTCGCGTGAAGCATTCCTTCGACGCGCCGGGCTTGTTGAACCCGGGGAAAATATTCCCTGGATAGGGGTTCTTTTTAACCGCGCCGGTAGGGAATAGGAACGTTTTTTTCACTTGATATTAACTCGCCGTTTAGTTAAAATGTAAATAAACGGTTATTCTATTAACTTTACAACTCCTACGGCCTATGAGCGGAATTAATAAAGATAATCCTACGCGGCGTCGCATCCTCAAGGCGGCGCGGCGGCTTTTTGCGGCCCGCGGGTACCACGCGGTATCGATTACGGACCTGGCGAAGACGGCCCGGGTTAACCGCGCCGTACTCTATTACTATTTCAAGAATAAGCGGGATTTATATCGGGAGACGATAAAGAGCGTCCTCGAGTTGATACCCGCGTTATGGGAAAGGCCCGCCGTAAAGGAAGGGTCGCCCGTCGAACGCCTCGACAACTACGTGGCGGCGCTGTGGCGAACGCTGGCGGAGAATCGCGACGCTATGCCCGTCATTATGCGGGAGATATCGACCGGAGGGCCGGAGCGCGAACTTATATTTAAACAATACATCGTGCCGAACGCGGTACACTTAGCCGAGATAATCGAGGAGGGGGCCGCGCGGGGTGATTTCGACGGCGCGGCTCCCCTTATGGCCGCCGTCGCGGTCTTGAGCGGGATGATCATGCCCAACTTCGGTTTGGCGGCGGGCGGACCGTTCTTCGGCCGGGCCGCGGAGGTTTTGTCGGAAGGTAGCGCGTACGTGGATTTCTATCGCGGCTACGTCCGGCGGGCGCTCGGCGCGAAGGCCGCCGGTAGCGGAGGTAAGCGTGGCACTAATAAATAGGAGGGTCGTCGTGCCGGTCGTAATTTCGGCCGGCGTCGCGGCGTTGGCGGCGTATTGGGTAGTAAACCATCTTCGCGAACGCGGCCGGCCTTTGGAAGCCGCGGGTATGCTCGAGGCGATCGAGGTTGACGTCGGCGCGCTGGTTGCGGGGCGCATCGTCGCCGTTTATTACGACGAAGGCGACGACGTGGCCGAGGGCGCCACGGTCGCGACGCTCGATGCCGAGGAGTTCGAGGCCGGCCTCGCCGCGGCCGAAGCCGCGGCAGCCGCGGCCGACGACCGCATCGCCGCGGCGGGAGCGGCCTACGCCGCGGCCCAGGACCGTTTCGCGCGCGTCGCCCGGGTGTACCCCGGCGGCGGCGTCACGAAGGCGGAGTACGAACGCGCCAAAGCCGAGCGGGACGCCGCGTCGGCCGAGTTGGCGAGCGCGCGTTCGCTGGCGGCGCAGGCCGAGGCTGCCAAGGCCCAACTCGACGCCCGCCGCAAAGAGATAGAAATCGTGGCGCCGTTGTCCGGGACCGTATTGAGCCGCAACCTCGAGCCGGGCGAAGTGCTCAGCCCCGGCGTGTCGTTGATGACGCTGGCGGATTTGTCCACGCTCGAGCTTTACGTTTACGTTCCGGAGGGTAAGGTAGGCGCCGTGAACGCCGGCGACGCGGTTGAGGTCGCCGTCGATTCTTTCCCCGGGGAGAAGTTCGCCGGGAAGGTCAAGGCCGTCTCGAGCCGGGCCGAGTTCACCCCGCGCAACATTGAATCCAAGGAGGACCGCGTAACGCTGGTTTTCAAAGTAACCGTAACGGTGCCCAACCGCGAAGGCAGGTTGAAGCCCGGTATGCCGGCGGACGCGGCCTTTACCGCGGCCGCGGCGCGCACGAAGTGAAGGGCCGGTTGCGATAGGGTTATGGAATACGCGGTTTATACCGAGAAGTTGACGAAGAGGTTCGGCGACATAGTCGCCGTGGACGAGTTGGACCTCCGCGTTAACCGGGGCGAGATATACGGCTTCCTGGGGCCCAACGGCGCCGGGAAGACGACGACCATTCGCATGCTGTGCGGGATTCTCGAGCCGACGGCGGGAGGCGGCCGCGTTCTGGACTACGACGTCGTAGCGGAAGCGGAGCAAGTTAAGAAGCGGATAGGTTACATGTCGCAGCGGTTCAGCCTTTACGAGGACCTCACGGTGGCCGAGAACGTCGATTTCTACGCCAGCATCTACGGCCTGACGGGTTCCGTAAAAAGGGAGCGAACCGGGGAATTGTTCGAAACCGCCGGCCTCGCCGGGCGAACGCGGCAGCTGGCCGGGACCCTCTCCGGCGGCCAGAAGCAGCGGCTCGCGCTGGGCTGCGCGCTCGTCCACCGGCCGGAGCTGCTGTTTCTGGACGAGCCGACGGCCGGCGTGGACCCGGTGAGCCGTCGCGATTTCTGGGATTTGCTGTACGAGCTGGCCGCGGGCGGTACGACGATTCTGGTCACGACCCATTATATGGACGAGGCCGAGCACTGCAATCGCCTCGGCTTTATTTTCGGCGGCAGGTTGATCGCCGAGGGTAAGCCCGACGCGTTAAAGGCGGGCGTGGCCGCGGAGGTTTACAAAATAACGCCGGCGTCGGTCGGCGGAGCGTACGCGGCGCTGGTGCGCGGGTTCCCGGGTGCGATGGTAAGCATACTGGGTAATAACGTACACGTCTCGGGCGCCGGCATAGACGAAGCGACGTTGGCGGCGGCGCTGGACGGCGCGGGCGTCGGATATTCGGCGCTCGAGCGCGCGACCCCCAGCCTCGAAGACCTCTTCGTGATGTACATAGGGGAGGAGAGCCGCCCGTGAATTTCGCGCGCTTCTGGGCCGTTCTCCGCAAAGAGTACCGTCAGTTCTTCCGGGACCGCGTTACGGTGGCGGTAATCTTCGCCATACCCGCCGTACAGCTGTGCCTTTTCGGGTACGCCATAAATTTCGAGGTCAAGCATCTTCCGACGGCCGTCCTCGACTACGCCCGCTGCGCTGAGAGCCGCGCCGTCGTCCAGGATTTCGTCAACTCGCAATATTTCGACGTGCGTCGTTACGTATCCAGTTACCGGGAGCTAACGGCGTTGATAGACAAGGGCGTCGTTAAGGCCGGCATCGTCTTCCCGCCCGATATGAAACGGCGTTTAAAAGCCGGGAAGGCGGCGACCGCGGCGGTCGTCTTCGACGCGTCGGACCCTATGACCGCGGGGTCGGCGATCTCGAGCGCGCAGGCCATAGGGATGTACCGTTCCATCCGAATCCTCGCCCGCGGCCGCGAGGTCCGCGAGATGCCGTTCGAGATAAGGACGCGCGCCTGGTACAATCCGCAGATGCTGTCCGCCAACTTTATGGTCCCCGGCCTAATCGGCGTTATCATGCAGTTGGTGACGATGATGCTAACGGCGATGGCTATAGTGCGCGAACGCGAGCGCGGGACCCTCGAGCAGTTGTTGGTTTCGCCCGTCAACCGCCTCGAGCTTATCTTGGGTAAATTGATACCGTACGTCGTCCTGGGCTACGTCGACATAACGCTTGCCTTTCTTATCGCGCGGTACGTCTTCGGCGTCTCGATTGCGGGTAACCTCTTCGCCCTTTACGTTCTCGCGTTCCTCTTCCTGGCGTCGACGCTGGGCTTCGGCCTTTTGATATCCACTATCGCGAAGACGCAGCAACAGGCGATGCAGATGTCGTTCTTCGTATTCCTCCCGTCGATAATGCTCTCGGGTTTCTTCTTCCCGGTGGCGGCGATGCCCGGTTTAATAAGGCCCGTCTCGTACGTGATACCACTAACGTACTTTTTGGAGATATGTAGAGGGGTTATATTGAAGGGTCAGGGGTTCGAGCACCTCTTGCGCCAGACGGTCGTATTGGCGGTGATGGGGGCCGTTATATTGGGCTTGGCCGTTGCCCGGATGCGCAAGAAGGTGGCGTAATTTTCTTTATAGCCCGGGCTCCCCTTTTTATGTAATTATTATGGGCGAGGAGAAAGGTGTTTCGGATAAACGTCTAAACGGGTAGATGTGCGCCGCTCGAGGCGTAAATATTATGGGCGTTTTCAATTGGTTTAAGAGGCGCGTTAAGAGCACGCCGGAGAGCAGGCTCGCTTTCCACGACTTACGCGAGGCGTCGCAGCCGGATAGCGGTTACTTTATTATGACCGCGCTCTCGGCGCTCATCGCGACGTTCGGCCTTTTTCTCGACAGCGTAGCAGTGATTGTCGGCGCGATGCTTATAGCGCCGTTGATGTCGCCGGTGCTGGCCACGGGCCTGGGCGTCGCGCGCGGCGACCCGAAATTCTTGCGGGGCGCGCTCGAGTCGGTCGCCAAGGGAGCGGTGGTGGCCGTGGTCTGCGCCGCGGCGATGGCCGTGATTTCGCCCGAGCTCGTACCGGGTAGAGAGATCCTAAGCAGGACGCGGCCTAACCTTTTCGACCTGGCGGTGGCTTTCGCCTCGGGCATCGCGGGGGCGTATACTTTTTCCTCCAAGGACCTCTCGGCGGCGCTGCCGGGCGTGGCTATAGCGGCGGCCCTCATCCCGCCGCTCAGCGTCGTGGGCATCGGTTTCGGCTTCGGCTACCACCAGATAATGTGGGGGGCGCTCCTGCTTTTCGGCGCCAACCTCATCGCGATAGCGTTCGGCGGCGCGGTAACTTTTATCGCGTTGGGTTTTTACCCGAAGGTTAAAGGCGCAGAAGGGGAGTGGCGGCTGAAGAGCCTTATCGGGACGGCGGTCCTGCTGGGCCTGGTTACGGTCCCGATGGTGTACTTCACCTTCTCCAACATTACCACTACAAGCAGACAGAAGAACGTGGGCGGCGTCATCGAGCAATACCTGCCGGCGCGGGAGGGTTACCATGTCGGCGCGGTGGAGTGGGTTTACCGGGACGGCCGGTACCGGGTTTCGGCGTTGGTCTACGGTAAGGACGAGCCGGCGCCGGACCGGCTGGATTTTATCCGGGGAGCGCTTGAGGACAAGTTGGGGAAGAAGACGACGCTGCAAGTCCGTTACGTCGCGTACGATGATTTGAGTACTAAGTAGGGGGAGGTACTCCTTTATAAAAGAAAACGGCGCCGCAGCGCCGTTATTTTCTTGTTTAAATCCGGCCTTAGGGGATTTCGTAAGCGGCTTCCTCCACGCCGACGCGGACCAGCCGGCCGAAGTAACCGGCGTCCAAAGAGTATACTATGGCGAAGGCGGCGAGGAATATTACGACCGCCAACCACTTCGTGTACGCCCCCCGCGTCCGGAGCAATAGTATTATCGCCAGGACCGCGACCGCGGCGGGCGCCACTACCCTCAAATCGCCCAACGGCACGTCGTACCCGCCGACGTATTTCGTCTCCTCTCCCAGATACGCGGCGAGGTCGAACTCGACGTCGGCAATAACCAATATGATTTCGGCCGCCACGATGACGAGGAGTAACCTGGAGGCCCATTTCGTCGATTCGCCCTGGGTTCGGTAAACTTCGTAGATAACCGTGGGCAGGAGCAGTATGAGGAGCGGTAGCGGGCTGGCTATGAGGAAGCCGATACCGGCGCCGATTAGAGCCAACGCCGTCAAGACGACGCAGATTAACGCCGCGTGTTTATAGGGTTTAGCGATAATTCCTCCGCGGTCGCGGCGCCGTTAGGCCGGCGTCACGGTTCATTTCCCGTCGGTTCCGAGCCCCGCCCGGGCGAAGATGTCGTCGACGTGCCTAAGAAAATATTCGACACGGAAACAATCGCTCAGTTTTTTGCCGGGGAGGTACTTTTTAACAAGCGGCTCCCGGGCGAGCGCCGTTCGCAGGTCTTTCGCCCGCCCGGCTGCGACTTTCTTCGCTTGCCGTTGGACGACGTCGTACGCCTCCTCCCGCGACGCGCCGGCCGCGGCGAGCTCCACCAAAACCCTCCCCGAGAAGATCAAACCCCGCGTTGACTCGAGGTTCTCTTTCATGCGCCGCGGATAGACGTCTAGCCCCTCCAGTACGTAGTTCATAACGTCCAGCATGTAGTATACCGTCGTCGTCGCGTCCGGGAATATTATGCGTTCGGCGGAGGAGTGGCTTATGTCGCGCTCGTGCCACAGCGCGACGTTCTCCAGGGCCGGGACGAGCCACCCCCGCAGCAGGCGCGCCAGGCCGCAGATGCGTTCGCACAACTCCGGGTTGCGTTTGTGGGGCATGGCGCTCGAGCCCTTTTGGCCGCGGCGGAACGGCTCCGCGGCCTCGCCAACCTCGGTACGCTGCAGCGCCCGGATCTCGAGGGCTACCTTCTCGAGCGTCGCGCCGCAAATGGCGAGCGCGGCGACGTACTCGGCGTGGCGGTCGCGTTGTATTACTTGCGTCGCGGCGGCCACGGGTTTAAGGCCGAGCTGCCGGAGCGCGTCGGCCTCGACGGCGGGGGGGATCTGCGCCAACGTCCCTACCGCCCCCGCTATCTTGCCCACCGAAATGCCGCGGCGGGCCCGGCGAATACGCTCGCGAGTCCGTAAAAGCTCCTGGTGGTATACGAGGAATTTCAGGCCGAAGGTAGTGGGCTCGGCGTGGATGCCGTGCGTGCGCCCTATAATAGGCGTGTTCTTGTATTTCAACGCGAGCGCGGCCGCGGCGGCTATCGTACCCTCGAGTTTGCGGAGTATCAACGTTGCCGTCTGCTTGAGCGCCAGTATGAGCGAGGTATCGACTACGTCTTCGGAGGTGAGCCCCAGGTGGATGAAGCGGCTTGCGGGGCCGACGTTTTCGTTGACGTTGGTGAGGAAGGCGATGACGTGGTGGCCTACGGTCTTCTCTATCTCGAGGATGCGGCCTGCGTCGAAGCGGGCGCGGCTCTCTATCTCGCGGAGAGCTTCGGCCGGTATGCGGCCGGCGCGGTGCCACGCCCGGCAGACGGCGAGCTCCACCTCGAGCCAGCGGCGGTACTTGGCCTCTTCGGACCAGAGCTTCGCCATCGGCGGGAGGGTATATCGGGGGATCATCGCAAACTCGCCCTTCTTCGCGGGTTAGTCGCGCGGGTGCCGGCGGTGGGTAGGGCGCCTTCGAGTTACGGGCCGGGACAAGCCTCCGTCGGGACTTTGCCTTCCATTATCCGGCCGTCCCGGCGTACTTTGACGTTTACCGCGGCGCCGGGTTTAATCCCGGAAAATATCGAGCAGTAGCTATCCACGTCGTCGACCGTTTTGCCGTTTACCGCCAGGATAACGTCGCCGCGGCGTAAGTTGACTTTAAACGCGGGCGCGTTCTCGTCGATGTCGCTCATAAGCAAGCCGTCTTCGTCGGGCAGGCCGAGGTATTTGGCGACCGCGGGCGTCACTTCGACGAGGTAAGCGCCGATCCAGGCGCGACCGGGATGACCTTCGGCGATGAGTTTCCGCGCGGCGTCCCGGGCGACGTTGACGGGGACGGCGAAGCCGATGCCGACGGAACCGCCGCTGGTGGTTATGATGGTTACGTTAACGCCTACCGCCTGGCCCAGCGCGTTCACCAGCGGCCCGCCGGAATTCCCCGGGTTGATGGAGGCGTCGGTCTGGACTAAGTCGCCATAGAGGCGAAAACCACCCTGGCCGGCGCTTTTCATTTGGCGGTGGAGGGCGGATATAACGCCCACCGAGACCGTGGGGGACGCGCTCTCGACGACGTGGCCGAAGGGGTTGCCGATGGCGATGGCCCACTCGCCGATCATAAGGTCGGAGGAATCGCCCAGCTCGACGTACGGGAAGTTAGCACCTTCGATTTTGAGTACGGCGACGTCGTGCTCGTAATCGGAACCTATCCACTCGGCCTCGAAGGTTCGGTCGTCGGGAAGCGTTACCTCGATTTTATCGGCGCCGTGGATGACGTGTTCCGCGGTCAGGATGTAGCCGTCGGGGTCGAATATGAACCCGGACCCCATGGACGGTACCTCCTCCTCGAATTCCTGGAAGGGCGGGCCCATGAAGTCGCGGAAGAAGTCTTGCCACGGCGGGCTGAAGAAGGGGTTGAAGACGCGGCGGCGGACCGTCTGTACCGTATTTACGGTAACGACGGCTTTGCTGCATTTCGCGGAAGCGGTGACGATGGCGTTGTTGCGACTGGCGGTTACGGCGGCGTCGACCGCCGCCACGGAAGGTTCCTCCAAACCGGCCGGCATCCCTTTTCGGGGTGGTTGTGCGCAACCGGGAATAGGTACGAGCGCGGCGACGACCAGCGCCGTAACCGCCGCGGTCATGATTTGATCTCTCACTTGCGTTTCCCCTTAGTCCTCAAATGGTGGCTCAGCGGATGACCGCGAGTTTACCTATTTTCCGTTCGCCCGAGGGGGCTTCGATTATATACAGGTAGACGCCGCTGGACTTTATCGGTGCGGGGTCTCGCTCGAGCTCGAGCGCCCAAAGCGGCTCGGCGCCGTTTGCGCCTTCGTAAACGCGTTCGCCCGCGATATTATAAAAATTAATCTTGGAGTTGGGAGGGAGGTCGGCGAAGTAGACCCGGCCTTTGTGTTTTCCGGTTTTATAGGGATTCGGGTATACTTTAACGGCGTTGAGGGAGCTAACTGCCGGCAGGGACGTGGGCGAGGCGAGCGAGGCCGCGGCGGCGACGACGCCGCGCGTCATCGTCGTCGCGACGTCGAAGTTCACTTTTTCGATCGTGTCTTTGCTGGTGTTAGCGTATTTATAGATTAGGGGCCAATCCTCGATGACGAGGTTGGCGGCGTAACCGAAATTCCAGAAAGGCTTGTGGTCGCTGTAGAACATCTTCTCGTCGACGATTGCGTCCACGTAGAGGTCGGCGACGTACGTCGCGACCGCGGCCCGGGCGTATTCGGCAAGCCAGATGCTGTGGCGGTTCGTAATGACGTCCGCGTCGTCGGGGGATTTACTCTTGTACCCCAACATGTCCATGTTCAATACGCCCAAGAGCGGCTCACGGGCCGTGGCCATCCGGGAGGCGAAGTGAGAGGAGCCGAGGAGCCCTTCCTCCTCGCCCGAGTAGCAGACGTATATCACGTCGCGGTGGTATGCGTGGTCGCGGCTGGCGCGCGCGAACTCGAGCACCGCGGCCGTCCCGGTGGCGTTATCGTCCGCGCCCGGTGCCGGCGCGTCGGGTTTCTCGAGTGAGGATAACTCGGATACGGAATCGTAGTGGGCGCACACCAGCACGGTCCCGGGAGCGCCGCCGCGGCCGCGTTTTTCCGCCCAAACGTTGTCCCAGACGAACCGGGACGCGGGGTCCGCGTTCGCGGCGTGGTCTTCCCACGAATCGCCGCCGTCGGGGCTATAGAGGAGCGCGCCGCCCCCCGAGCCGCACCACACTATTTCAGGTTGCGCCGCGGCGACGGTGTACAGGACGTATTTGGGTGCGTCCTTTTTTTGCCAGCTCGAGCCGTCGCGCGTGCGCCAGAAACCTCCTATGTCCCCCACGATGTATCCGTAATTCCCGGCGTAGCTTACGTCGCGTAGGAGTACGTCCATCCCGAGCTCGAGCGGGGCCCAGGTCGCGCCGCCGTCCGTGGAGCGAAGGACGGTCCCGCCTCCGCCGACGACGTACGCTTCGGCCGCGTTTCGATGGGTAACGGCGTTAAGTTTTACGTCGGGGGCGGCGCCGACCCGGGTCCAATTCGCGCCGCCGTCGGTGGTCCGGGCGAGGTAGCCGGATGAACCGCATATAAGGCCGTGGTTGCCGTCGCTGAACGATACCGCCCGCAGCCACGCGCCGACGGTGCTCGTTCGTTGCCAGCTGTCGCCGCCGTCCGACGTGCGGAAGACGTCGCCGTACGTGGTGACGGCCCAACCCCGCTCGCGGTCCAGGAAAGATAGACCGGTAACGTCACCTTGGCCGATAGTTCGTTTACTCCACGTTAGGCCGCCGTCGTCGGTGCGCCATATTACCCCCCGTTCCGCGCCGACCCAAGCCACGTCCGATGAGGCGCAAGCTATGACGCTGACGTCGTCCTCGCCCGCCCGGGTCACAACTTCCCACCGCTTGCCGCCGTCCGTCGTTTTAGCGACGACGCCGATTTCCCCCGCGGCCCAAGCGACGTCGCGGTCGGCCGCGGTTGCGTATTTCAACTCCGGCCCGAAATACCGGTCCCGTTTGACGTCAAGGTTCGAATCCTTAAAGGCGTCCTCGACGTAATCGGCCATCGCTTTACATTTCGTACTATACGAGTACCGTGTGCCCGGCGCGACAAGGTCGCGTACCGTCCGTTCGTAACGGCCGCGGTCGACCGCCGCCACTATTTTCGCCACTTCGTCTTGCGCTTCGAATTGGATAGGCCGCGGCTTTTTCGCCAACGCCTCGAAGGCGACCGCAATCGGCTTAAGCCGCCGGGCGCGGTCTCCCGCGACGACGTCGACGTCCCGAGGGGTGGCCACGATATAGTGCGAGGGGGCGACGGTGAACAAGACTTCGGTGGAGGGGGGCAGCGCGGCGACCGGCAAATTAACTTCCCATATCTTCTTCAACGCCGGGTCTTCGGCGATTACGTCGAAGCGAAAGCCTCGCTCGGCCAGGCGCGCGCTGTAGCCGACGCTGACTTCGCCTACGGCGTAGGTCTCGTAAACCGCGTAAGGGACGAAGGAGGTATCCGCCAGGCGCGCGGGCGCGCCGTCGTAGTAGATGCGGATTAGGTAGTCGTACGTACCTAACGCCGGTACGGCCGCGACGGCTAACGTCGAAAAGATTATTATGATGATTTTACGGGTGAGCATAAGCGTACCGCCTTAAATTAGTACGATTTCAGCCCTCGTCGTTAGGCTTATATTACCATAAGCGCGTTTTGTGCGGAAGTATAACTTAGTTTCTCGCCGACTCGCGCCGGTTTAACGCGCCGCCCCGCGTTTGCCTTAAGAAATGTGAGAGTCGAGGTGAGCGCGCGAGGCGGGTCGGTCAATCGGTTTAAGTATCGGTATTTATAAGCGGTCTTGGGGGATTTAAAACCGCCGCTCTTTAGTCGACGTAGCCCATGGCCTTCATAGCGTCGCGGATGGCGCCGTCTTCGCGAGCAGCGCGATAACCTCGCCGCAGCTCGACGTTGGCGTTGCGCCAATCGGTCAACAAACCCCAAAGTTCGACGGCGGCGGCGTCCGCCGGCGGCCGAGGCCGGCGTTCTCCCGGGTCGTCGGCGAGAGCGTACCAGCTGGCGGCGTCGCGGTATTTGTAATCGTATATTAACTTGTTGCCTTTGTAATATATCGCTTCCTTACTGCTGCCCTTCAATTGCGTCGGGCCAGCGAAAGAGGGGCGTTCGCGGCCCAGGCCGGCGATGACGGGGAGAAGAGAGCGGCCTTGCATAGAGGCGGGTATTCCGACGCCAAGGTAGTCGAGTATAGTGGGGGCGAGGTCGATGGCGTCCACGGGCGTATCGATATATCCCGAGCCGTAGCCGGGGAATTTCGCTATCAACGGCACGCGTAGTAATTCTTCGTATACGGTGTGGCCGTGGTCGACGGCGCCGTGCTCGAAAAATTCCTCGCCATGGTCGCTGGAGATGATGACGACCGTATTGGGTCGGCGCTCGAGCACCCGGAGGATTCGGCCGAGATCGTCGTCGACGTACCGAACCTCGCCGTAATAATTTTCGCGGCGGAGGCGGCCTTTCGCGCGACCCGCCCGCTCGTCGCGTTCTGCCCGCTCGAGGGTGGCGGCGTCCACGTACTCCGGGGGCGGCCAATACGGCGCGTGGGGGTCGAGATAGTGGAGCCAGAGGAAGAAGGGGCGACGGCGGCGGCGCTCGAGCCGCTCGAGCGCGGCGTCCGTCAGCACGGTCGTTATCCTGGAGTCGCGCTTCTCCTCGCGGCCCTTGCGGAAAGCGGGGAAGAAGAGGTTGGTGTCGTAGTAACCGACGGCCTTAAGCCAGCCGGCCATATTCCAATATTGGTAGTCCCGGAAGCCGCGGGCTACGCCGGTGAAGGGTAGACACAGTTCGTTGGCCGCGACGGCCCGGGTGTCGTAGCCGCGGGCGGCGAGGAGTTCGGCTAACGTAGGTTGGCTCGTCCCCAAAGGCCGGTGGGCCGCGGCCTCGTGTACGGCCGGGTATTGGGAAGTGAATATCGTCGCGAAAGACGGTAAGGTCCACGAAGCCTGAGTACGCGCGTATCCGAAGACGAACGCGTTTTCGGCGAACCGGTCTATGTTGGGCGTCAACGATTCGCCGTCGTTGCCGGGGCCGAACGCGTCGGCTCGCCACGCGTCCAGCGTTACGAAGACGACGTCCGGGCAGCCGGCCGGCGGTTCCGGCCGGGCCGCGGCTTGCGCGACGTTCCATATAATGAGTACAACCCAGCCGACGAGCGTAACTGCGGCCGCCGCCCCCGCGACGCGCGCGGGCCTTTTTATTTTACCCAATAATTTATATACGATAACGGCCCCGGCGACTATAAGTACGACCATCGGCCAGAACAAAAAAGTAAAAAACCCCGCCGGTTCCCAGACGTTGAAC
>DATKVX010000016.1 GCA_035529855.1 bacterium | reverse complement strand
GACGCCGCCCTCGGGCAAGCCGATGTCTTTCGGCCTGTTCCAGAATTACCCGAACCCGGCGCGGGACGATACGGTCTTCAAGTACACGCTGCCGGCTCGCGCGGAAGTGGAGCTGGTGGTGTACGACCTGAGCGGCCGCCGGGTCGCGACGGTAGCGAAGGACGTCCGCGAGGCCGGGGTATACGAGGAACGGTACGGCCTGACGGACGACGGCGGGAAGCCGCTGCCGGCGGGCGTATACCTGTACCGCCTGACGGCCGGCGCCGACGTCGCGACCAAGAAGATGGCGGTCACGCGCTGAAATTTAAATAAGCTTGCCGAAAGCCCGCCGCCAGGGCGGGTTTTTTAGCATTTCAAGCCGGCCTTTTTGCAAGGGTTATAAAAACGCGGTAGATATTGATACATTCGGCGTTTTGTGGTAGTTTATATTATAGGGAAAGTGTATAAATATCGTAAACGGAAGTACCTGTTAATTTTAACCATCCTCGCCGGCGGTACCGGCGTAGTCGCCGCCGAGGACGGCGATTTACGCCTCTTCGCCTACCCGAACCCGTTCGTGGCCGGCTACGCCGACGCGCAACTCGCGTATTACTTGCCCGCAGACGCCGTCGTTTCGATCAACGTGTACGACCTGGACGGGAACCACGTGCGGACGCTGGCGGAACGCGTCGACCGCCCGAAAGGGGTTTATCGAGGCCGAGAACGGTGGGACGGCCGCGACGACGACGGCGAGCTCGTGCGGGCCGGGCCGTACCTGGTAGTCCTCGACGTGCGTATGGGGGGCGAACCCTACCGCGACACCTTCGTCGCGATCGTAGACAGATAGAATATGAACGGACACTCGCACGCGCCGAGAGATGTCGTCGAACCGTATACTTTGCTGGAAAACGCTAATGGCCTTATGCTGCCTTATAACCGCCGGCAACGCCCGCGCGGAGCGAGTAACCTTCGCTAACGCCCGGGCCGCGACGTTGGGCCCTAACCCGGCGCTGGACTTGGGGTTCTACGCGCTGGAAGCGAACCCCGCCGTCCTGGCCGAGCTGTCGTCGCTGCAGTTCACCTTCAACCACAAGATCTTCCCGGCGCCGCACGCGGCCTCGGAAGTCGTGGGCGGCGCGGTCCCGCTGGGCGCCTACGGGACCGTAGCCGGCGGCTTCGGGACGGTACGCGTCGGCGGCGTGGAACGATATTCCGGCGAAGGCCGATACTTGGGGGGATACACCTATCACGATGACCGCCTGGCCGGCGGCTACGGCGTCGCCGCGACGTCCTGGTTGGCGCTGGGCGGGGCTTTCAACTACGAACGCCACCTCACCGAACCGCGAGCTACGTACCAGAACTTCGGCGCGGACGCGGGCATCTATTTGCGGCCGCTGGCCGCGGCCCCTTCGGTAGAGTACGCCGCCGGAACCGTCGCCTTGGGCCTCGCCGCCCAAAACCTGGTCGCCACCCAGCGCGACGTCTTCGCCGGGCGGTACCGCGAACCGCTGGCCGTAAACGCCGGCGCGTCGTGGGCGCGCGACGTAGGCCGCCACCGGCTGGCGCTGACGTTCTCGCTGCCCTTCTCGGAACCGTCGCGGGTCGCGATCGGCTGCGAATTCGTCGTGGCTTCGTTGCTCGCGGTGCGCGCCGGCGCGACCGGCACCCAACCCGCCGCGGGAATCGGCGTCAACACCGACCTGCTGTCTTTCGACTACGCCTATACCGCCCGGGAGTTCGGTTCCTCGCATTACTTATCGGTCTCGGTCAACCCGGGCCGCGACATCCACGGCCGCAGCGAACGGCGCCGCCAAACCGAATTATGGCTGGCGGAGGGGCGGGGCTATTTCGAGGCCGGCAACTACGAACTCGCCGCGGAGCGATTCGCCGACATCCTGGAATGGGACCCCCACGACGTCGTCGCCCGCCGGTACTGGACCAGGGCGAAGTATCACCAATACATGGCCGACGGCGCCGAAAGCATCGAGCGGAACGATTGGGAGCGGGCACGGCAGGCTTACCGCAGCGCGCTGGCCGTAGTTCCGCAAGATTTCCTCGCCGCCGAGTCGCTGGCGAGGGTCGACGACCTGGAAGCCGAGGAAGCCGCGCGCGAGGCCGAGGAGAAACGCGTCGCCGAACTCCTCGCCCGAGCCCAAGGCTACCGGCGGCGCGGCGCGTATCGGAGCGCCATTGGCGTTTACCGCGAAATACTGGCGGCGCACCCCGACCATACGCGCGCCCGCAACCTCCTGGCCGAAACGCAACAACTCCTCGCCGCCACCGCTAAACCGCTCGAAGTCCCCCCGCCCGTACCCCGGATACCGGAAGACGTAATAGAAAAGTACCGGGAGGCGAGCGCGCTACTCAATAGGGGCGGCGTGGCGGAGGCCGCCCGAGAGCTACTGGACATAGTCCGGCAATACCCGGACTACGCCGCCGCCCGCGCCAAACTCATCGAGGCATACCTCTACCAGGGTTTGGACTTCTACTCCAAAGGCTCGCTTTCGGCGGCGCTCAGGGTGTGGCGGCGGGCGCTGGCGCTCGAGCCGGGAAACGAAAAGCTGCAACGCTACATAAAGAAGGCGGAGACCGAAATAGACCAAATCAGGTAAGGCGCTACGCGAGCGGCACGGCGGGCGTCGACGGACTGTCGTAAAGGTGGTTTGGCTGACCCGATGCGAAGGTTAAGAAACATACTGTCCTCGTTGCGGACCAAAGGCGCGATCGTAGCCGTCGCGTTCGTCCTGGCTCTCGTAACCGTTACCGGCTTCATCATCCTGCGACACGAGAAGGTGGCCCTCACCCGCGAGGTCGAGCTGAGGGTCCTGGCCCAAGCGCGCAGCATCGCGGCCTCCTCCGAACGGACCATGCTCGAGCCCGACCCCGAGCTGACGTTCCAAAAGCTCCTCCGCGAAATGATGTCGCGAGACCCGGACATCGAGAGCATCGTGGTGGTTGACCGGAACGGCACCATCCTCGCCCATCCGGAAGTAACCAAGATAGGAAGCCGCTACGACCCCCCCCGCGGCCTGGAACCCGTGGCCGACATTCCGTATCTCGACGCCGAGGAGATGGTGGCCGAGGGCGAGGACGTCTTCGTCGTGAACGCGCCCATCAAGCGGACGTACGAGGGCCAGATTTCGAACATCGGCCGGGTCTTCATACGCTCGTCGAAGGGGAAAATCGAAAAGGCCCTCCGCTCGGCGCAGCTGCAGATAATAGCCATCGCCGTCATCGTGAGCTTGCTGGGCAGCGTCGCGGGCGTAATCCTCACCGGGTTCATTACCACCCCCGTCAAGAGGTTGGCCGAAGGGGCGCGGCGCATCGGCGAGGGGGACCTCAGCGTCCGCGTAAAGGTATCGGGCCGGGACGAGATAGGTCAACTCTCGACGACGTTGAACGAGATGACCACCCGCCTGGCCAAAGCCCGCGAGGAGCTGGTGGAAAAGGAGCGGATGTCGAAGGAGCTCGAGATCGCGCGCGGCATCCAGCAGAGCCTGCTCCCGACGGCCTTCCCCGAGATGGAGGCCGTAGAGGTGGCCGCGGTATGCGAGAGCGCGACCGAAGTAGGGGGCGACTACTTCGACCTGCTGGCCATCGACAGCAGGCGGGTGGGGGTCGTCATCGCGGACGTATCGGGCAAAGGGGTCCCCGGCCTGCTCGTTATGGGCGTGGCTCGCAGCGTCATCCGCGCCCAGGCGCGCCAGCACCTCT
Organism: bacterium; assembly: GCA_035529855.1. Classification (NCBI taxonomy): domain Bacteria; species bacterium. The sequence goes on along the minus strand of DATKVX010000016.1, from coordinate 13,527 downwards.
CGCCGCGCGAAGTCCTCATCCGGGCCAACGACATCATCGCGCCCGACATCCACCGGGGCATGTTCGTGACGGTGCTGTACGGCGTGCTCGACGTCGAGCGTCGCACCTTCAGCTTCGCCAACGCCGGCCACAATCCGCTGGTCATCGTCAAGAAGGGCGGGCCGGTCCCGTACGAGATGCTCAAGACCCAGGGAAGGCCGGTGGGCTTCATGTCGGGCGCGTTTTTCGACGACCGGCTGGAAGAGACGACGCTCCCGCTCGAGGACGGCGACACCATCTTCACCTACACCGACGGCATTATGGACTCGCTGAACAAAAACGACGAAGAGTTCGGAATGGACCGCTTGCTCGAGACGTTGGCCGATAAACGGACCGCGCAGGTCCAGGAGATCATCGACGCCATATTGCAGCGGATAGCGACGTTCGTGGGCGACCGCCCGCAGCAGGACGACATGACCATGTTGGCCATAACGCTCAAACCTCCCGGCGCGTCGGCCGAGGAACCGGCCGCCGCGGCCGCCGCGGCCTCGCCGGGAGCCGACGAAACCGCGGCCTGACCCGCGCCGAATCCTATGGCCGAACGAGAATACCAGTTCCGCATCAAAAGCGCCGTTCCGCAGCTCGAGAAAGTGCGGAAGTGGGGCTCGTATATCGCCCGGGCGCTGGGCTTCAACGAGCGCGCCGTCTTCGAAATCGAGCTGTCTATTTACGAGGCGTGCGCCAACGTCATCGAACACGCCTACGCCAACAACCCCAATAACTTCATCGACGTGAAGCTGGCGGTGGAGCTCGACAAGCTCGTCGTTACCATACGCGACGAGGGTGGCGCCTTCGAGCCGTCGTCGCTGAAGGACAAGGATATCGCGAAGATAATCGAGACCGAACAGGACGGCGGCCTCGGCATGCACATCATAGAAGCCTGCATGGATGAGATTCTCTACCGCCGCCAGGGGCGAGAGAATATCCTCGAGCTCATCAAATACCTACCCCGTACGCCGGCCGTCTCTTAGAGAACGCCATGGCCAAAGAACTCTCCATTAAAATCACGGCCAAAACGCCCGACGGCATCCACGTATTCAAGGTCTCGGGCACGTTGGGCGTGGAGGGTTCGGCGGGTATACAGGGCCTATTGGACGCTTGCCTTAAGGAAAAAGTCTACCGCATCGTACTCGACCTCCAAGGAGTGGACTTCATCTCCAGCGCCGGGATGGGAGCCTTCCTGTCCGCGGTCGGCGAAATGCGCAAAAACGACGGCGACATCATCTTCGTTAAGATGCAGAACAAAATATTAACCGTCTTCAAGACGCTCGACGTTCTCGACTACTTCATCGTCGCCGACGACGTCGACCAGGCGGTCGAGAGGTTTCGCGGCGGGAAGCTCCCCAAACCCCCCAGCTTGGAAGAGCTCACCGCGGGCGCGGCCGAGGCGCTCGCGGCGCCCCGCGTCCCGCAAGCGCTGTTCTCGCTGCTGGCCGCCTACTCCGACGTCCTGGGGGGCGACCGTGAATTCGACCGCAAGTTGTCGCAATTAGTCGACGTGACGGCCAACTATATGGCGCTGAACCAGTGCGCGTTCGTGCCGTTGGCCGAAGACGCCGGCCTCGTCGCCGCCGCGGCGCGCGACAACTTCCCCCCGGTCGACGACGCCGTGAAGTCGGCCCTGGCGGACAACCTGCCCGCCCAAGGAATAGTCGGCGCCGAAGAGCTCGCCTCGTACGGCAGAACGCTGGGTAAGTGGGCCGACAAAAACCGCACCCAATTCGTCCTCCCCTTCAGCATCGCCGATAAAATTATCGCCGTCCTGGTGGTGGGCGAAAAGAAGGACGGCGGCGCCGTCGCCAACGAGGAGCGGCGTCTCCTCCGGTACCTGGGGACGTCCCTCAACCTTGCCCTGGACAAGCACCTGGCGGCGAGTCGCCCCCCCGACCACTCGCCCGGGGCCAAAAGGGAAATAGGCCGCAAGGCCATGGAGATGGAGACGCTCTTTACGGTATCCCAAAGCCTGGCCGAGGCGATCGAGACCGAGAAGATGCTGCCCGCCCTCCTCATGATGGCGACCGGACAATTCAGCACCGACCGGGCGGTGGTCTTGCTTCGCGCCCCCGACGGCGGCCTGGAGGTCGGCGCCGCCCGCGGCCTCGACGCCGAAGCGCTCCACGAGTTGACCATCCCGCCGCAGGGTTTGGCCGACGTCGTCGACGGCCACGCCGGCCCCGCTCTCGTGGGCGCGCTCGCGGAGGAGCTAGAGGAGGGCGACCGGCGCCAGCTCGAGCCCTTCGTAGAAAAGGGCATCGCGGCCCTCGCGCCCATCCGCTTTAAAAACCGCTTGATCGGCATCGTGGGGCTGGGGGCCAAGATAACGGGGCGCGAATTCGACGCCGACGAACTCCGCCTGCTGGCGGCGCTGGTGAACCTCGCCGCCGTCAGCATCGAGACCGCGCGCCTGCTCGAGAAGACGAAGAAAAACTACGGCGGCCTGGTGCGCGCCCTCATCTCCGCCATCGAGGCCAAAGACAAATATACCCGCGGCCACACCGAGCGCGTAACGCTCTACGCCTCCGCCCTCGCCGACGAGATCGGCCTCAAGGAAGACCGGCGGCAGGACCTGCTGTTCGGCGCGGTGCTCCACGACGTGGGATACCTCGGCGTCCCGGAAGAAGTCCTGCGCATGCCCAACGGCATCACGGAGGAGCAGCTGGCCGAACTCCGGCGCCACCCGCTGATAGGGGCCGACATCCTCCGCGGCATCCCGCTGCTCCGCAACGCGCTCGACGGCGTCCGTTACCACCACGAACACTACGACGGCTCCGGTTACCCCGACGGCCTCGCCGGCGAGGACATCCCGCTCATCGCCCGCGTTATCGCCGTGGCGGACTCCTTCGACGCCATGACCACCGGCCGGCGGTACCGCGAGGCCAAATCGAAAGAGGAAGCCGCCCGAGAGATAACCGCCGCCCGCGGGGCCCAATTCGACCCCGCCATAGCCGACGCGTTCGTGCGGTTGCTGGAAAGCGGCCGCCTCGATATCATCACAACCAAACGCCGCAAGCAAGAGGTCTAAGCTATGCCGAAGAAGATAGCGGCCTTAGTCTCGGTCGTGGCCCTGCTGGTGCTGGTCACGTTCTCCTTTCCGGGACGGCCCGTCGCCGACGAGGACAAAGATAAAATCGAGCGCCACCTGGAGCGCGGCAACGAGCTGGCCGAGAAAGGCGACTACGACGGCGCGATGGCCGAATACCAAAAATTATTGAAAATCGACGAGCGGAACCCGCTGGCCCACAACAACCTGGGCATTATATACAAGCGCAAGGGCCTTTATATTACCGCGGTCGAGGAGTTCAAGGCCGCGCTCGACGGCCTCCCCAACTACTTCAAGGCCTACAACAACCTCGCCAACGTCTACTTCGAGCGCGAGTATTACGACGACGCCGTCAAGTATTACAACAAGTGCCTCGCCATAAAGCCCAACTTCGCCGACGCTCACTGGAACGCGGCGCTGGCGTACGAGAAGAAGGGCGAGAAGAGCCGGGCCATAAGGCACTTCCGGAAGTTTATGGAGCTGTCGGACTCCCCGGCGTATATCGCGCTGGCCCAACAACACGTCGACGACATCTCGGCCAAGCCGGAGGAAACCGCGCCCGAAGCCGAGGTAACAACGTACGGAGAAGACGCCGTTAATGAGCTCGAGTAGGGCCCGCCGGTCGGCCCCTTTCCCCAGGGTAAATATTACGATTATCGCGCTCGCCTCGCTCTGCGGGGCCGCGCTGTGGGCGCCGGCCCGGGGCCGGGGCGACGAGCCTATCGACGCCTACTCCACCGCGGCCGAACGGGCCCCCGCCGTCGGCGACGCATCCCTGCTCACGTTGGACAGCTTCGCCCTCGGCTCGGAATACATCCCGTTCCCCGCCGCGGAAGTGGTCTTCGACGCCTGGGCCCGGCCGGGCGACAGCTCGCTGTGGCTGCCGCTCGAGCCGGAAGAGCCGGGCGGCGCGTTCGACGCGCTGGCGGTATCCGGCGACGAGCTCGAGCGCTACGGCCGCGCGAGCCTGTTCGTCGGCGGTTACGGCCCGGGCGACAAACGCTGCGTCATCTTGATGTACCACCGCTTCCGGCTGTCCCCGGCCAACAAGTACGAGGTATCGCACGCCGACTTCCGGGCGCAACTGGAGTACATCGCGCGCAACGGGTACGAGGTCATATCCGTAGACCAACTCGTCGAGGCCCTGGAAACGCAAGACCCGGACCTGCTGCCGCCGCGCTCGGTGGTGATAACGGTGGACGACGGCTACCGTTCGGTCTACGACTTCGCCTGGCCCCTGCTCGCCGAATACGGCTTCCCCTTCGCCGTCTACATTTACACCAACTACATCGGGACCGGCGGCAAATCCATGACGTGGTACGAGCTGAGCGAGCTGGCGGCGGACGACCTCGTTACCATCGGCGCCCACTCCATAAGCCACGGCAACCTCGCCAGCGCCGAGAAAACGGGCACCGCCTACCCCTATTGGCTCGAGCGCGAAGTAACGTATCCCAAACACCGGTTGGAGGCCTCGACCGGCAAGCCGGTGCGGACCTTCGCCTGGCCGTACGGCTCGTTCAATTCCTACGGCGTCAGCGTCGCCATCAACGCCGGCTACGAGGGCCTGTTGACCGTCCTCCCGGGCGCGAACTCGATGGAGACGTCGCCCTATTACCTGCGCCGCTACGGCATTTATTGGCATACGCCCCTTTGGCTCTTCGCCCGCATATTGGAGGGGCGGCCCGTCACCGACGATATGTGGGACTACGAGCTCGCCACCACGGGCGCCGAGGAAGAGTTCCCCATCCCGTAGCCGGCGCCTTCCGGACCGCGAAATAAAAGGGAGCCGTATCGGCTCCCGTTTTTTATCAGGCCCGCGGCCCCGGCGTTACAAATCGTCGTACGCCGCGGCCAGCGCCCGCGACGCGGCCTCGGCCGAATAATTTTCGGCGACGTAGCGCGAGCCGTCGACGTTCGCGGGACAGGACGACGCCAGCCGGTCGACCGCGGCGACGAACTCCTCCGGCGCCGTCGCGCTGATGCAAAAGGGGAACTGCCGGCTCCACACTACTTGCCGGCCGCGCAGCAGCGCCTCGAGCACCATTTGCGACAGGCCGTCGTGGGCCGTCGGACGAACGAGCGCCGAAACCTCCCGATACAGGCGGGCCATCGCCTCGCCGTCCACCAGGCCCGTGAAGCGGACGTTGGACGGCGCGTCGGCCTCCGCGTCGCCGCCGACCGCTATTACCTCCGCGTCGGGAAACCGCTCGGCGACCAGCCTAACGACGGGCCAACCGTAGAAGTCGCGCCGCCGGTCCGGCATATAGGCCATCAACTTAAAGTCCTCGGGCATAGGCTCGAGCGCGCCGGTCATCTTCTCCGAGATGGTCGGTACGAGGTGGGCGTCGACCCCGGCCGCAGCCAGCTCGTCGACGAGCCACGGCGCGTCGGCTATATGCAGGTCGACGCCGCGCCGGACCGCGCCGAACAGCGCCCGCAGCGCCGGCCTGCTGCTGCATTCGTACCAATCGGACCCTATCCAGTGAAAGACGACCTTCTTGCCGGCGGCCTTCAACGCCGGTACCCATTTAAAATAATAGACCGGATACACGGCGTGAAAGACATCGTACGGCCGGACGGCGCGCAGCAGGCCGAAGCCCCGCGCGCCCTCCAACGCCCGCGCGCCGGCGAACCCGGCCTGGCGCAGCCGAAGCGCCGTGAGCGCCGGCAGCTCCTCCATTCCCACCAGGGCTATCCTAAGTTTTGCCGCTTCCGCCGTCATTCGGATTTTGGGGCGAGATTGCCTTCCGGCTCGGCTTCGACGCGCCGGGCGCCGGTTCGGAGTACGTCCCACAGGCCCAAAACGTTCCCCAGCATGAGGCGCGGCTTAAGCCGCAACGCCGCCGCGGCCGCGCCTCCCAGTACGCCGTAATAGTAACTTGAAACGTTAAGTATGTTTTGCGGGAAGTAGCGTTTGTGTAAAAGGCGACGACCTACGACGTTACTTCGCACCCGGCCGGCGAAGCTCCTTCCTTCCCCCGCCTCCCGGTGCTCGGCGCGCGCCGCCGGCCACTGCATTAACTCCCAGCCGCGGGCCCGAAGGTCCAGCGAATAGCTATCGTCGTCGATGAAAAGGATGCGTTCGTCGAATCGGAAATCGCCGATAGCCTCCCTCCTGAACATAGTAAGGCCGCCCGTCAAGGCGCCCACTACGGAAGGCTTTCGCGGCCGGTAAAGGAACGTCGGGAAACCCGAACGCTGGTAGTACGAGCGACCGGCGTACCGTGTTTGCCGGAATAACCATTGCAAAAAACGGGTATAACCGCCCGGTAGGAATTGGTTGGATATCAGGCCGCAAGCGGCGCCGACTTTCGGATTATCGAAGGCTTTGAGCAGTTCCTCGATAAAATCGGACGCGGCCGTAACGTCGTTATCTACGAAAAGGATAAAATCCCCCTCCGCCCGCGCCAGGCCGGCATTGCGTTGGCCGGGGACGCCGGGCCGCTCCGCGCGGATATAAACGAACTCCACGGCGCGGGTTCTCAACGCTAATTCCCCGATGAATCGCTCCGTCCGGTCGTCCGGGCTCGCATCCACGATAATGATCTCACCCGGCAAAACGGTCCCCGCCTGTACCGCTTCAAGCGTTATCTCGAGGTCGTTTAAACGGGACAACGTCGGGATTATCAAAGTTACGCTTCCCGCTCCGCTCATCCGCACACCGCCTCCGCCATCCTGAGAACGTCCTCCTCGCCGACGCCGGCGTGCAGCGGGAGGTTGACGACCGCGGCCGCGGCGCGCCAGGCCCCGCGGAGATATCGGCCGGTAGTGCGCGAAAGCTTATAATAGGGGAACATCCCCGAGAGCGGCCGGGGATATATGAACGGCCCGGCCTCGTACCCGGCGTCCGCCAACCTCTTGATGACTTCCGGCCGGCGGGCCCAATCCCGCAAGAACAACGGGTAGCGTATGGGCCACGGCTCATCGCCCGCGGCGCCCCAATTCGGCGCCCGGGCCGAAGCGCTTCCGGCGAAGGCTTCGTCGAACAGCACGGCGAGCCTCCGGCGCCTCGAGCCGTCGGCTCGAGCCGCCGCCAGGTGGCGCGAGCCCAACGCGGCCAACAACGGCTCGAGCCGCTTCGCCGGGCCTAACGGCGGGACGGCGGAGCTGGGGAAGAACCACCGGACCAACCGGCGCGATAACGGCGGCTTTCGTGCCGGCATTAACCTCTCCTTGGCGGCGGAGGCGTGCCGCGCCGCGACGGCTGCGCCCCTCGCGACGAGGTCGGCGAGGTCGTACGCGTCCCCCTCCGCGGCCGCGTACAGGTACCCCAGGTCCACCGAGACGAACGGCTCGTAACTCTCAGCGTCGAAGAGGTAATCCGAGATGACGAGCCCTTTCAACGCCGTTTCGGCTTCCGCCCGCGTCTGCGCCGGCAGCGAATCCACTAACTCCTCCGCCGTCGGCACCAACGCGGCGTCGTTGACCACCAGAACGCCGCCGCGCCCGGTAGTGAAGGGTTTGTCGAAGTTGGTGGAGAGCACCGCCAGCGGCGCCGTCGAACCGGCGGGGCGGCCGGCCCGGCTCGAGCCGAACGCCTGGGCGACGTCCTCCACCCACGGTATGCCGCGCGCGGCGAGGAGTTCCCGTACTTCGTCCTGGGGGGGGACCGCGCCGAAGAGCGGCGCCACCACCGCGGCCCGCGTCCGGCCGCGGGCGAGGACCCGCCGCAGGCTGCGGGGCTCCAGGCCGAAGTGCCGCGGCGATACGTCGACCAGGTGCGGGATGGCGCCGAGGGTGAGGACCGCGTCGGCCACGGCGGGACAGGTGAACGCCGGGATGGCCACGTCGTCGCCCCGGCCTATGCCCAACGCCCGCAGCGCCAACATTATCGCGCCCCGGCCCGAGGAGAGGGGGTAAACCGCGGCGGCGCCGAAGTACGCCCGCAACTCCTCTTCGTAACCCACGGCCTCCCGCGCCACCGCTACTTCGGCCGCGCCCGCCAGCTCGGCCAGCGCGGCGTAATCGACGAACGGTTTGAGTCTCGGTACGAACAGGAGACTACCTCTCGCGGGCGAAAACTACCGCCGCGGCGCGCACGCCGGCCGGGACGGCGAAGGTCCGCGGCGAGAGCGCGCGCACGTCGCCCCGCGCCAGCTTCCAACCTTCCGGGCCCTCGAAGACGACGTCGCCGGGCGCGCCCGCCGGTAACACGATTTCGATAGTGCCGTCCGGGCCCGGGCCCCGCGCGGCGACGGCGGCGTTGAGCCGGTAACGGGCGGCGACGTCGCGGTGCGTGAGCGCCCGGCCGCCGGCTTCTACTATATGGGCGACGGCGTCCCGGAATACCGCCCCCCATTCCGGAAAGGTGCCGCCGCGGAAGGCGCGGTAGTGCCAGATGAGGGAGCACAGGCCGCCGCATGCCGCGGCCTCGGCGACGAGCCGCAGCGTCGCCGCCAACGCCCGGCCGGGGCCGAGCCGCTTATATTGGAACAGGGTGCCGTCCATCACCGCCGGCGGCACCTCGACGAAGTCGTGCGGCCTCTCCGCGGCGCCGTCGAAAGGCCGGTAGGGGAGCGCGGCACCCGCCCGCAGGCCGACCTCGTTCGCGAAGCCGAAAGAGGCGTCGTACGCGAAGGCCGCGGCCTCCGCCGCCCGCCAACCCTCGTCGCCGCCCAGGCGAAGGTAATGGCCGCGCACGCCGGCGACCTCCCGGCCCGTCGCGCCCGCGAGGAGTTCTCTCTCCTCGCGCAGCGCCGCCGCGTCGGTATAATAACTGCCGTGAAGGCCGACCTCGCGGCCGGCGGCCTTAATCTCGCCTATCAGGCCGGCGACGTCGTCAAGGTCGTACGCGAAATCCATCGGGCCGCGGCGCACGGAGCCGACGAAGAAGGTCGACGCGCCTCCCGCCGCTTCCTCCGCCTCCCGGATAGCCGGCATCGGCTCGAGCGGCGCCGACCCGCGGGCGAAATCCCGCAGCTTATAGCGGGCCCGGGCGCCGCTCGGGGAAGGACGCAGCCACGACTTGAACACTTCCCGCCGGGTCGGCCCCCGCAGCCGGTCGACGTCGTGGCTCAGCGCCGCCGCGAACGGCGCGCCGTCGGGCCAATACCGGAAGCGAATCGACGGTATACCCGCCGCCTCGCACGCGGCCTCGGCCGCCCGGGCGAGCAAGCGCGCGTAGCGGTTGACGACCGCTACCGCTACCGATTCGCGGCGCCAGGGGGGCGCGCCGCGCAGGTCAGGCCTGCCGCACCGGTCCCGCGGCCAACCGACCTCGCCGCGGCCGTTGAGGTAGTAGTCCGCGGCGGCCGCGACGTCGAAGCCCAGATAGACGGCCTCCCCTTCCCGCACGATAAGCGGCTCGCCGCCTACGGCCCGGGCGACGACCTCCCCCTTCGGCACCGGCGCCCGGTACAATATCGGGACCTCCACGTCGCCGTCGCGCCACACGTCGGGCGGCGTCTCCCGGGCGACGTGCTCCGCCTCGCACGGTATCACGACCTTGGGCCCGGGAGGGAACTCGCCGCGGCCGTGCGCCAGCGTCACCGCCGGCGAGCCGTCGGCCCGCGGCAGCCCCGCCATCAACGCCAGCTCCGCCAATACGTGGCGGGCCCGCGCCGCCCCCAACCCGCACTCGCCGACGTGGACGCCTATCACCGCCCGGCCCTCCGCCGGGCCGCGGCCAGCAGCCGAACCAGCGGCGAGCGGTACGCCGCGAGCTGGTAATACGGCGTAAGGCGGCCGCCGAACGACTCCTTGAAGCGCGCGATGGCCTCGACGTTGACGCCCACCATATCCAGCGGGAGACCGCGCTTCCAGGCCGCCCCGACCTCGCGCCACAGCAAGTACGCGCCGAGCGGGCCGCGTCCCTCTTCAAACGAAGCGGCCAGCAGGTCGTACGCCGACCTCCGGCCCCACAAGACGAGGCGCCCGGCCACCGGCTCGCCGTTTTCGTTCTTCAAATAAAAAACGGCCCCGGCCGAGCCGCAGAATTCGGCCGCCAGCGCGCGCAAAAAAGACGGGGCCACCGGCGGCGCCATCCCGCGGCGGCCGAAGGTCGCCTCGTACATCGCGACGAACGGCTCCGCGTCCGCGCTCTCCTCGACCGCCGGCCCCTCGCCCTGCTTCAGCTTGTTCCGCAGCGACGACGAGAGCGACGCCAGGAACTCGTCCTCCGGCGTCGGCGGCAGTATGGACGTGTAGCGGGCGTCGCCGCGGAAGCCGGCCCAGCTGAGGGGCCGCACGTCGCCCAGCGCAGGGTGGCAGGCCAAGCGGGCGTAGCGCCAGCGGCGGCGGACCTCGGCCGCGACCGCGGCCAGGACGTCGTGGTCGCGCGCCTTCGCGCGCTCGGCGCGGAGGTCCCCGGTCGGCGGTAGGCACGGCCCCCAGTACGGCGTGAGCGGCGGTATCTCCGCCACCGTACCCAGGAGCGCGCCGCGGCGCTCCCATACCGGCACGAGCGCCCGCGTCTCGCCGGCGGCGGCGAAGGCCAGCGCGAAGACGCGCCCGGGCAGCTGCCCCGCCAATAGCGAAAGCCACGCCGCGCCGGCGAAGGGCGTACCCTGGGGCGACGCGGCCAGAAAATCGTCGAACCGCGCGAGGCCTTCGGGCGGTGCTTCCTCTACGTCGAAGTTTTTAGGCATGTTTACGATGAGTAACGGCTCGAGCGATTATAATACAAAATATATAGGCCAAAAAGGGAAAACGGCCCGACGCCTTTTCTTTGCGCCGACATAATTAGTATGATATATTAACGGCGCGAAAAGGAGACGGTATGGACGCGACGAACGTCAAGCGCGTCGTCGTGCGGCGGCTGGTGCCGGGCGGCGACTTGCTGGAGGAATTAAATAAATTAGTCAAGGCCGAAGGTATCGAGGTCGGCGCGCTGTCGGGCATAGGGGCGCTCCGGAAGGCCGCGGTCGGCATCTTCGACGTCGAAAAAAAGGAGTATATAGTAAATAAGTTCGACGAGGAGATGGAGATCTGCGCGCTCACCGGCAACGTCTCGCTCAAGGAGGGCGAGCCGTTCGTGCACGCGCACCTCGCGCTCTCGAGCCGGCAAGGGCGCGGCTTCGGCGGCCATATAATGCCCGGCTGCGAGATCTTCGTCGCCGAGGTAATCCTGTGGGAACTCGAGGGGGCCCGGCTCGAGCGCCGCCCGCGGGAGGATTGCGGCGGCCTGGCTCTCTGGGCCGCGGAGAATATCGGGACGGAGTGAAGCCGCGAAGTAGGTTATTAAGGAGGAGAAGATGAGGGGATTATTACGACCGGCGGCCTGTATGCTAACGGCTTTGGCGTTTACCGGGTGCGACGAAACCGTCGTCGACGGTAAAACCCCGCCCGTGCCCGAATACACGTCGCCGGCGAAGGTCTTAAAAGCGGTACAGATATCTTTCAACCAGCGCAGTATTGACTACCTTCAAAAATCCCTAAGCCCGGAATTCATCTTCTATTTCGACCCGCGCGACGTGGGGAGGAACCCGCCGGGCGGCCGCTACGTCATCCCGGAGTCGTGGTCGTACGACGACTTCACGAACGGCGCGCATCGTATGCTCGAAACGGCGTACTCGATTTCACTCTTCGTGCCGGTGGCGCCCCTGCGCGCGCCGGGCGAAAACGAGACGACGTACCGGGCGGATAACGTTCAGATATCGCTGCTCGTAATGGTAGACGAGCTTAACGGCTTTAAGATAGACGAAGGCTTCTGCGACTTCGCGCTCGAGAAGTACGCGACCGAGCAAGGCGAAAAACGCTGGCGCCTTACCGGCTGGTGGGACCGCACGAGCGAGGGTTACGACGAACGTACGGCCGTCGCGCCCGGGTCGCTGGGAAAGGTTTTAGCGCTATACTACCGGGAATAACTCGGAGGCGTTAGTATGAACAGGATGATAACCTTGGCCTTGGCGCTCCTGGCGCTCGCTTGCGGCGAGGAGGAACCGCCGCCCCCACCGCCGCCGGTAAGTACGCCGGTAGAAGTCTTAAAAAATATAGAAATATCTTTCAACCGGAGAGATATAGACCTCCTGAAGAATTGCTTGAGCCCCAACTTCGTCTTCTACACGGACCCCGGCGAAATAGGCCGCCCCAAACCGGCCGAGAGTTACTACCGGCCGCCGCCCTGTTACACCTTTACGGAGTTTTGGAACATCGCGTATAATATGTTCAAAGGCGCGTATAGCGTTTCGCTTTCCATTAGCACCGGGCGCGTCGGCGAGCCGGCCCCCGAAGAAAATACTTATTGGGCCGATAAAGTTGAATTGTCCCTCCTCGTGATGGTCGACGAGCTAAACGGCTACATAGCAGACGAGGGGTACTGCCACTTCGAGTTCGAAAAATATAAGAACGAGCAAGGGCAGGTCCGGTGGCGGATAACGAACTGGTGGGACGATACCGAGGGCGGCGGCGAAGCGCTGGCCGGCGTCGAGCGGGTGCCTCTCTGGTATATACTGTCGCTGTACGAGAAGCCGACTTAGGGAGGTCGCGAGATGAATAAGGTAATAATCACCCTCGTAATAATAACGTTGCTCGCGCTGGCCTGCGGCGAGGAGGAGGGCATCACGCGGCCGCGAATACCAGTAACAAACCCCGTTTACCCAGCTGACGTTATAGAAAACGTAGAAACTTCGTTCAACCAAAGGAATATTGACCTCCTGAAAAAATGCCTGAGCCCGGACTTCGTCTTCTACTTCGACCCGAAGGACGTCGGGCAGAATCCGCCCGGGAGCGAGTACGTCATCCCGGAGTCATGGTCGTATACGGAGTTCTGGAACGCCGCACGCAACCTATTCGAAATGGCGTACTCGATTAACCTTTCTATACCTACCGGCGGCATCGGTACGCCTGACCCAGGGCAAAACACGTATAAGACCGAGAACGTGTCCATATCGTTGCTGGTAATGGTCGACGAGCGCAACGGCTTCATCGCCGACAACGGCTACTGCAACTTCGCGTTCGAAGTTTATTATAATGAACAAAAAGAAAAGCGGTGGCGGTTAGTAGGATGGTGGGACTTCACGAGCGTTTACGCTGACGTAACGCCGGGCTTAGAGCCTACGTCGCTCGGGAAGATACTGGCGACGTTTAAATAAGGTTACGAGATGAAGAAGGTACTAATCGCATTTGTCGTCGTCGCCGTATTGGCGCTGGCCTGCGGCGAGGAGGAGGGCGTGACGCCCCGGGAGCCGGACCGCCTCGAGCCTACGTCACCCGCTTGCGTCCTGAAGAACGTCGAGATTGCGTTCAACCGGGGCGACGTCAACCTCCTCAAGGCCATGCTGAGCGAGGACTTCGTCTTCTACTTCGACCCCCGGGACGTGGGGAAGAACCCGCCGGGGAGCACGTATATTATCCCGGAGTCGTGGTCGTACACCGAGTTCTGGCAGGTCCTAAATAAAATGTTCAGACAAGCCTATTCAATCTCGTTATCCATTCCCACAGGCCGCGTCGGGACGCCTGGCGAGAACGAGACCACGTACCGGGCCGATAATATAACCCTTTCCCTAGTC